>DAOVJK010000051.1 GCA_030673265.1 Pseudomonadota bacterium
ACCTTGATATTCCACAGCAAACCAAAGGTTTAACACTCAAGTACAATCAGTTAAAATGACTTTTCAAAAATACTCATGAAATATGCGGGTTAGCAGCAGAACCCTTTATCAGGTCCGGGGCTATCAACCGGAGGACGGAGCAGACATGGCTAATCCCTTTCAGGATAAATTTTTAAAGGCTGGCCTGGCCACCAAGAAGCAGGTGCATAAGGCCAAGATTGAGCAGAATAGAAAGCAGAAGAAACAACGCCGGAACCCCGGCAGTGATCCGGTCGATAAGGCGATTGAGTTGGCCCTGCAACGCCAGAAAGAGCAATCCCGGCAAAGTAACATGCAACGCGATCAGGCTGCCAGGGAAAAAGCCGTCGCCGCTCAGGTCAAACAGCTGGTCGCCACGAATCGGCTGGAGGTGGGCAAGGGGGACATCGCTTTTCATTTCTCCGATTCGAACAAAATCAAAAAAATGTATTTTCCCAAAGCGGTTATCGATAAGCTCAGTAACGGCACCCTGGGAATCGTCAAAGTTGACGGGAAATACGAAATCGTTCCGGGCGAAACCGCCGGGAAAATCAGAGATCGGCACCCGCAGGCCTTACTTGTCTTAAATGAACGCCAGGAACTGGATCCCAATGATCCCTATGCGGAATTCCCCATTCCGGACGATTACGAGTGGTAGGCAATTGGCCAGGAGTGTCCGATGGCTGACAGGTTAAGGGGCGGCCAATTCAGTTTTTCAAGCAACTGTGAATTTCAATGAGTCCGGCCGGACCTAAACTAGTATTTTGCATTTAACAATTTAACAACGTTGATATCTAGTAATCCACCCTTGGTACCACCCCCCCGTGCAAAGATAAATAATCTTTCTTATTGAATTGCTTCTTGCCGCTGTGAGATAAAAATAGGTACAGATTTACTTCGCAGGCATGACTTCACGTTGACAATTTTACCCGGAGATAATCCAAATGGCCGCAATAACTTCAGCAGAGACCTCCGCCCCAGACCGCCTGACAAAGTACAAAGTTTTGGCTGGCGCAATTATTGTCCAGCTTGTTTTGGGTACGGTTTATGGTTACAGCATTTTCTGGGAACCGTTGACTGCCAATATCTTTCCTCCGGTAATCACCGAACAACAACTGCAACTGAAAATGTCCGGCGAGTCGAACTTTTCGAGCGAATATGTGGTGGTAAAAGATGATGCTACGGCCCAAAAAGAACGGGCTAAACAGCAGGGCATTCTTAAATACGCCTTTTCGATCTGCATCTTGAGTTTTGCTGTGGTGATGGTAATTGCCGGCCGGGTCCAGGATATTAAAGGACCGCGGGTGCCGGCGATCATTGGCGGCTTGATGATGGGGGGTGGTTTTATTTATGCCGGGCTGATGACTAACACCATTGTCTTTTACCTGGCCCATGCCATTTTTGCCGGAGTGGTAACGCTGCTTCTGCTCATGCTGTTTCACGCCTTTTTCGGCCATCTTGAAAAAGAGATGGTCATTGTCCGGCACGCGCCCATGGCTATTATGGCAACCTGCATTATTGCCGGGATTATGTTGGGTAATCAATATGTGGGCAAGATGGCGGAAATGGACCAGCTGTTATTGCTCTGGGGAACCATCGGTTTCATGGCCGGGGCCGGGATCGGCTTTGCCTACGTCTGCCCGATCGCGGCCCTGGTTAAATGGTTCCCGAACAATAAAGGTCTGGTGAGCGGTATCGCGGTGGCCGGCTTTGGGCTGGGCGCCTATTTGTTCAGCCGTAAATGGGGGGCTCTGGGCTTTATCAGCGATCAGGGCATCTTCCCGTTTTTCATTATCCATGGCTTGGTCTGCATTGTGGCCATAACCGGCGGCGCCATGCTTTTACGTAATCCGCCCACGGTTGCCCCTGCCACTGGTGGAGCCAAAATCATGGTGGATTCAACCTGGCAGGAAACCCTGCGCCAGCCAACATTTTATCTGTTGTGGCTGATGTTTTTCAGTGGGGCCATGGCGGGGCTGATGGTCATCGGCATCATCAAGGTTTTTGCCGGTGAACAGTTGTTACTCGCGGCCCGGGAAGCAGGCCGGGTTCTTACTGAGTCCGAAACAAGCGCCATCATGATGAAAGGGGCGGCGGCAGTGGGGTTGCTTGCCATCTTTAATGCGCTCGGCAGGATTGTCTGGGGTTTTGTTTCCGACCGGATCGGTCGCACCGTGACCTTTGTGATCATCTTCGTTCTGCAGGCCGTCGTGATGTTCCTGCTGGCTGGCATGCAGACCGAGATGTCGCTTAGTATCGCTGCGGCCCTGGTGGGTTTTAACTTCGGCGGAAATTTCGCCCTGTTTCCTTCCGCCACGGCGGATCTTTTCGGAGCCAAAAACCTTGGGGCCAACTATGGCTGGGTTTTCACCTCCTACGGGATTGCCGGGGTTGCCGGGATCGCCACCGGCAATTACGCTAAGGTCTTGACCGGCAGTTACGGAGCAGCCTTTTCCCTGGCAGCGTTTCTCTGTCTGCTCTCGGCCGGTTTCGCGGTTGTTTTGAAGTATATGAAAAAACCGGCTGAATGAGTTGTTGGGACCGCCACACAACACAAAAATTAGACAAGAGGGTTTGTTGGCATTTATTGTTGTGAAGGGGGTGGTGGCTGATGCGGTGCAAGACATCAACACTGGAGAGAAGACGGGACATGAGTCTTGGGCGGATGTGGTGGCCCTTTTCTCCCTGGTAGTGACCGCGATATTCTGCTCCACCCCGGAATCATCTTTCTTAACCGATAATCGGTAAAAGATCGGGCGGGATATTACTGACAGGAATTGAGCCGCTCAAGTTAATTCATTAATATCGCGGCCTGTTCCTTCTGATCGAGCAGGTCATATATATCTGCTTCCAGTGCTTCGAATGAAGAACCGAGCTTCTTGGTCTCTTCCAGTAAATTGCAGCTGCTGCCGGTCCGGCCCAGGGCAAAGCCGTTGCGCTCGGGACAATACTGGAGTAACCGCTTCGTAGCGGCCACCCTGGTAAGTAGTACGATCCGGGCTGATGTTATACTTGGCACAGGCACTGCGGTGGGAACCGATTAATTATTGGTCGTCGCTACTCAAGCGATGGTTCTATGAACTCGTTATACATGTTTCTTGGCAGGTTGCATAAGTAGCTGTTATGGCAAGTATTTTTATTGTAGATCTTTTCAGAATATAATATAGTTGTGTTGCCACAACAGAGAAAAATGGCCAAACAACAAGAACGCCTGTTGATTGTTAAATTGCCGCCAGATTAAAGGTTGTTAAGGGTGGTTTCAGGATACCTTGCCGCAAGCACCTATAGATAGGCTTTCATATCTCCGTCTTGACGGAGATATGTACGGTTCCACCATGGATTCTTTGGAATACCTTTATCCGAAATTGTCGAAGGGCGGCTTTTGCATTATCGATGATTATGCTTTGCCCGGCTACAAAGCGGCTGGGGATGACTTCAGAACGAAACATTTGATTAATTCAGAACTGAAGAAAATTAACTGGACCGCTAGGTATTGGAGAAAAGCAAGAGTCCTCTAGTCAAGAAGGATTACTTCGACCGGAACGGCGCAATTAAAGCCATTGTTCCAATAGATTGTTTCCTAAGCATGGTTAACAAGATTTCATGAGAGTTTTTTGAGTCGCGATTGAAACTAAATTATCTGAATCAGAGGCACAGGCCTTTTAATTGATTCCTTGTTCTGAACTAGGCTTAGAATTCATTATTGATCCATACTTGTGGGTTATAGACAGTTTTATCTATTGAAAGGCAGGAGGATTAAGACCATGCATGACCGGAATCCGATAAGCAGTATTTCTCCGACCAGAAAAAAGTTGTTCTCTCGGAACATCCTGTTCATTTTCCTCTCCCTGCTGGTCCTGCTTTTATCTTCATGCTTTGGGCCTCCCTGGTACCAGGCATACGGAATAAAAACCATGCAGGATCTTGCCGACGTCACGGCCATTCCGGGACTGACAAAAGCACTCGGCGACAAGGATGAAGACACCCGAATTGAGGCGGCCAAGGCTCTGGGCGCAATTGGTTATGCCGCCCGTGATTCAGCGACTGAACTGGCAAAACTACAGGAAGATGAAAATCCCGTGGTCAGGGTTGCGGCACTGGAAGCCCTTATTGCCATCGGGGTGGATCGGCAGGAGATCGCGGCTGGTCTGGTTGCGGTTATTCTTTGCAACAACCCGAATGGCCGGAGGATCGGGATTCTGGCCCACAGGCGGCTAGGGTATGTGAACGAGGATACCCTTGGCGCATTGCGGACCGTGGCCGAAGGTGATCCGCATATGAAGCTACGGCCCTTGGCCGCAGAAGTCCTTAGAGAGGTGTCCATTTGGCGAGTCAAGATGAAGCGGCCTATATCCACGCCATTTGACCAACGTAAAGACGAAGGGCTCTCCGTTCAGCAGACCGCCTTGCTGCCTGATATTCAATGTGAGACGAAAAACAATGACCTTGCGATCATTATCGGCATTGAAAAATATCAGCACCTTGAACAGAAATCAGATTATTCCCGTAATGACGCCAACCTGATAAGAGCGACCCTCCGTTCCCTCTGTTTTCAGGATCGCAACATGGAATTCCTGGTCGATGAACAAGCGACTCTGTCATCAGTGCGGAAAACCTTTGAAGCCTGGCTGCCTAATAATGCTGGGGCCGACAGGCGTCTGCTGGTCTATTTTTCCGGTCATGGCGCACCAGACCCGAAAGGCGGTGGCTATCTGCTGCCTTATGACGGAGACCCTAATTATATTCAGTTCACAGGCTATCCGTTACAGACCCTTTACGAAAAAATCGGTCAGGTGGCGGCCCGCGACAAGATCGTTATTCTTGACTCCTGCTTTTCTGGCGCCGGCGGCCGTTCAGTCCTGCCCACTGGCGCTCGGCCTGTTTTTGTTAAAATCAAGGATCCCTTGTTCAATGCGAAAAATATGGTCATCCTCACCTCTTCGAAAATGGACCAGATAAGCACCGGTTTTCCTGAAAAGCACCAGGGCCTTTTTACCTACTATCTTGCCGAGGCATTAAGCAGGAAACTGTTCACAGTAGCTGAAGTATTTTCATTTCTGCAACCAGCGGTGGAGAATGAGGCCAAAAAAATGAATGTCGAGCAAAGCCCGGCTTTGTTCCCGGCAGAATTGTCCGGCCTTGAGAATTTGTCTTTTTTCCCCAGCCAATGACCCCGGGCTGAAACGGAAATAGCGAGAGGAATTCCGGGGACATCCTGCTTGAATATTAAAACTAGATCTCTTCTTTAAGACTCCCGACCAGAAAAATTTTGGCCGCTTCGCTACAGAGCAAATTTTCAAGATCGCCAGAGACACTCTCTGCCTTTTTGTTGAGTGCGCCTTGCCAAGCAGCGGCTTGCTGCTGCTCTTCGTTTCAGGATTGGCTTTTTTGGCATTGGCGGGTACAATCCCTCTCCTTGAAACAATGTACGGAAAAAACCAGAAGGAGAATTTGCATGCGAAGCAACAACCGGGCGGATAATGAGATCCGACCCCTTTCAATTGAATATCACTTCCAGCACCAGGCCGATGGCTCGGTGTTGATCCGGATGGGTAATACCCATGTCCTCTGTGCGGTCAGTGTTGAGGAGAAGGTGCCGCCTTTTTTGATTGGCAAGGGGAAGGGCTGGATCACTGCCGAGTATGCAATGTTGCCTGGTTCGACCAATACCAGGGCCAGGCGGGAGACCAATGGCCGCTCGGGTCGAAGCATGGAGATCCAGCGTTTGATCGGCCGCTCGCTGCGGATGATGGTCGATCTGGCCGAGATCGGTGAACGAACCCTGCGGGTCGATTGTGATGTGCTGAATGCCGATGGCGGTACCCGGACTGCTTCGATTACCGGCGCGTCCCTGGCGGTGCGTACTGCCTTGCAGGGTTTGGTCGAAAAAGGCTTGCTGGCCAAGATGCCGGCATTGACTCCGGTGGCGGCAATCAGTGTCGGGGTGGTTGCTGGCCACTGTCTGCTCGATCTTGATTATAGCGAGGACTCAACCGCCGAGGTGGATGCCAATTTCGTGATGACCGGAGATGGTCGTTTGATCGAGGTCCAGGGTAGCGCTGAAGGAGCGCCCTTTGCCCGGGAAGACTTTAACAAGATGCTTGATCTGGCTGGTCACGGGATAGATAAACTGGTGAAACTATGGGAGACCGGTCAGGATGACTGATTCGCCTTTTACCCTGCACAGTCGATCGAGCCAGTGCGCGGCCCGGCGCGGCGAAGTCAAGACCGCCCACGGCGTGATCCAGACCCCGGTCTTCATGCCGGTCGGCACCCAGGCCACGGTCAAGGGGATTACCCCGGAAAACCTTAAGGAACTGGGCGCCCAGATTATTCTCGGCAATACCTATCATCTATTTGTCCGGCCCGGCCATGAACTGATCCGCCAACTGGGCGGCCTTCATAAATTTATGAACTGGGATGGCCCGATCCTCACCGATAGCGGTGGCTTTCAGATCTTCAGCCTGCGTGATCTGGCCAAGATCACCGAGGAGGGTGCGGCCTTTAATTCCCATCTGGACGGCTCAAAGCTGTTTCTCAGCCCTGAGGATGCGGTGATGGTCCAGCAGGCCCTGGGTTCCGATATCATGATGTGTCTTGATACCTGTATACCCTATCCGGCCAGCCGCGAGGAGATTATTAAAGGCACCGAACTGACCGGCCGTTGGGCCAAGCGCTGCCGGGATGCCCATACAAATCGGGAGCAATTGCTGTTCGGCATTGTTCAGGGTGGGATGCATGAGGATCTGCGGGCCCGGGCCATTGACGAGTTGCTTGAGATCGGTTTTGACGGCTATGCCCTGGGCGGTCTCAGTGTCGGCGAATCCCATGAGCAAATGATGGATATCACCGAGCATACCGCCGCTATTATGCCCCAGGATTTCCCGATCTATCTGATGGGAGTCGGCAAGCCTGAGGATCTGATCGAGGCGGTCTGGCGCGGGGTTGATATGTTCGACTGTGTGATGCCGACCCGTAATGCCCGGAATGGAATGCTCTTTACATCGGAGGGCAGGCTTGTTATAAAAAACGCTCGATTTAAAGATGATCCGCGACCGATTGATGAGGCTTGCGACTGTTACGTCTGTAAACATTATTCGCGGGCCTATCTGCGGCATCTTTATATGGCCAGGGAGATATTGTCCTCCCACCTCAATACCATCCACAACCTGCATTATTACGTTAATCTGCTGGCTGAGATGAGGAAGGCTATCGAGGACGATTGTTTTGCCGAGTACCGGCGTGATTTTTATTCCCGCCGGCAACAGAAATAGTGATAATAAATTGTCATAATATTTTAATGTGGAGGAACACCAAATGACTAGTCTTGCCTGGGCAGCTGATGCCGCACCCGCCGCCGGTCCCGGAGGAATCACTTCCTTTTTGCCGCTGATTCTTATCTTTGTTATTTTCTATTTCCTGCTGATCAGGCCTCAGCAGAAGAAGGTCAAGGACCACCAGGCCTATGTCACCGGCCTTAACAAAGGTGATAAGGTCATCACTAATAGCGGTATTCATGGTGAAATCACCGGTCTTACCGATACGGTGGTAACTCTGGAGATTGCCGATAACGTCAGAATCAAAATTGCCCGGACCCACATTGCCGGCGCCCAGGGCACGACAGTGGCCCCTGATGCCGATTGCGCTCCCGGCGGCGGCTGAGCAGTTAAGAAATAAATTCCATAGGTTATGGAAAAATAATAAAAAAAGCCGAAGGCATTTGCCCTCGGCTTTTTTTATTGCTGCGTAAAAGCTCAGCAGCACCTCATCTTTGCCCGTTTTTACCTTCTCGCATAGAGGACTATGCTTCGACGGTCCAAACGACCAAATCTAAGGCACTGCTGAGCTTTTATAGTTTAGTTTTGCTAGGCTTATAACGCTAGAAAATCTATTACCTGGTTGCTATGACAGTATTGTGGGGTTTTTTGGAGTAGAACCTACACTTCCTTTCTTAAAAGAGCTCCGGCCTCCCACCCTTCGGGCGGCGGATTGGTGGTGAGGTGGACTGTGTTGCCGGGGTTGGCTTTTTCCAGATGTTCACCGGTCTCATTGATAATTTTTATGACCTTGTGGAAACTGCTGTTCAGGCCCTGGCCCAGATATTCGATGGTCTGGCCCGGCAGCAGCGGGTTTCTGATATCGATCAGGGGCTTGGCGCCGCCTTCAATGATGATGCCAACCGGGTGGTGGGTCGGGGCGATGTGGGCTTCATCGTAGAGCATGTCTTTTCGATCAGGCGGGTCGGTCAGGAAATTCTCGGTATAGCCCCGGGAACCGACTTTGTCGAATTCGGCCATGAAGCGCTCTTCAAGCTTGGGCAGGCCGTGGTCGGGCCAGTTGGCAAACAGTTGGTCAATAGCGGCCCGGTAAACCCTGGTCACGGCGCCGGTATAGTAGATGGTTTTCATCCGACCCTCAATCTTCAGGCAATCCACCCCAGCGTTGATCAGTTCCGGCAGCCGGTTCAGCAGGCAGAGATCGCGGGAGTTGAAGATGTAGGTGCCCCTTTCGTCTTCCTCGACCGGGAAGTACTGGCCGGGTCGTTTTTCTTCGACCAGATTGTAGCTGTAGCGGCAGGGATGGGCGCAATTACCCTGATTGGCGCTGCGGCCGGTCAGGTAGCAACTCAGCAGGCAGCGGCCTGAATAAGAGATACAGATGGCGCCGTGGGTAAAGACCTCGACCTCCAGGTCGGTGCCGTTTTTGATCTCGGTGATTTCGGTCAGGGAAAGTTCCCGGGCCGCATTGAACCTTTTTACCCCCTGATCCTGCCAGAATCTGGCGCTCTCCATATTGGTGACATTGGCCTGGGTGGAAAGGTGGATCGGCAGGTTTGGCACTGTGGTTCGGGCGACTCGCATAATGCCCGGATCGGAGATGATCAAGCCGTCTACTCCGGCCTGGCCGAGGGTTTCAAGATAGGCGGGCAAGTCGGCGAAATCACGGTTATGGGCCAGGATATTGACGGTTACGTATACCTTGACCTTACGCTCATGGGCATAGCTTACAGCCCGGCCGATCTCCGCATCGGAGAAATTGGTGGCATGGGCCCGGAGGCTGAATTGGCGGCCGCCTAGATAGATGGCATCGGCGCCGTAATGGATAGCGGCCTGCATCTTGGCGAAGCTGCCGGCTGGGGCAAGTAGTTCTGGTTTTTTCAGCATATTAATTTGTAATCAATAAGTTATAAGTTATTGTTAAATGAAATGTCGAAACAGGGGCGCTATCTTACTCTTCTCCCTGGGGTAAGTGCAATATTTCGTTTTAATGGGCTTGAATAGCAGATGACTCAGAAAAAAGTGGCAGTGGCCATGAGCGGTGGGGTGGACAGTTCGGTAACGGCTGCCTTGCTCAAAAAACAGGGCTACCAGGTTCAGGGCGTTTTTATGACCCTGGCCCAACCGGACATCGAAGATCAGGTGGCCCGGGTCCGGGCCATGGCCGACCGGCTGGAGATAGAACTTTCCGTTATCGATCTGCATCAGGAGTTTGCTGGTCTGGTCCTGGATTATTTCCGGGACAGTTATTTCCGGGGCCTGACCCCCAACCCATGTGTGGTCTGTAACCGTCAGGTCAAGTTCGGGCTTTTCATGGATCGGGCTCTGGACGGCGGCGCTGAATTTCTGGCTACCGGTCATTATGTCCGGTGGCAGCGTGATGATGATGGCTTGTATCATCTTCTCAAGGGCAATGATCCAGCCAAGGACCAATCTTATTTTCTCTGCCAGCTGCAACAGCAACAGCTGGCCCGGGTCCGGTTCCCCCTCGGAGAATATCGGAAGGATGAGGTCTATGAGTTGGCTGCGGAACTTGGCCTTGAGTTCAGCCGTAGTGAAGAGAGCCAGGATGTCTGCTTTCTGAAGGATCAGGAGGTTGCGGATTTCCTTGGTGACAGTAGCGCTGTTGCCGATAGTTCGGGGCCGGTGGTCACGGTCGATGACCGCGTGGTCGGCCAGCATCAGGGCATTCATCGTTTCACGGTGGGGCAACGGCGTGGTCTGGGCATCCCCGATGCAACCCCCTGGTATGTGGTTGGCCTTGAAGCGGCGGGCAACCGGGTGGTAGTCGGTAAACAACAGGACCTCTTTCGCTCCCGGCTGCATGTTGCAGAGTTGAGCTGGCTGGCCGGTTATGCCCCAGAGCTGCCGGGCAAGCTGGAGGTTAGAATCCGTTATCGTCATCAGCCGGTGATTGCCCAGGTCGTGCCGGCTCGGCAAGGTGGGCTTGATATCCTCTTTGATGAGCCGCAGCGGGCCATTTCTCCGGGCCAATTCGCGGCTTTTTATCGGCAAGAAGAGCTGCTGGGCGGTGGCCCGATCAGCGATGTTTCCTAAAAAAAATCCCGCTTCCATCCAGCTTGACTAATTTCATTAAACAGATATAAATGCAAAGTTCGGTTTTGTCGGTTTGTTAATTTTAATTTGATTGTTATATGACTGAAACTTCTCAAAAAAAGAGGGTGGCTTTGACCACTCTTGGCTGCAAGGTAAACCAGTTCGAGTCTGCCGCTTTTCTCTCTTCGTTCGCGGAACGGGATGTTGAAGTGGTGCCTTTCGCGCAGGAGGCCGATGTTTACATCGTCAATACCTGTGCGGTTACTGCCAAGGCCGGAGCTCAATCCCGGCAGATGATCCGCCGGGCTTTGCGGAAAAATCCTGAGGCCCGGCTGGTGGTGACCGGTTGCTACGCCCAGATCGCTTCCCAGGATATTTTGGAGATTGTGGCTCAGCCCCTGTGCATTATCGGCAACGGTTTCAAGCATCAGCTGGTTGATGCCGCCCTGTCCGATCAGCATTGCGATCTGGAGATGTTGATGGGGGATATCAGCCGGCGGGACGAAATATGCCCGCTGGAGGTCACTAGTTTTGGCGACCGAACCCGGGCCTATCTGCGGGTCCAGGACGGTTGCAATAGTTTCTGTTCTTACTGTATCGTGCCGTTTACCAGAGGGCGCAGTCGCAGCCAGTTGTCGGATCAGGTCGTGCGCCAGGCTCGGATCTTTGCCGAAGAAGGCTATCGGGAGCTGGTCGTAACCGGGATTCACACCGGGGTTTACGGGCACGATCTTGAGCCGCAGACCAATCTGGTTAGCCTGTTGCGCCAGCTGTTGCAGGAGTGGCCGTTGCGTTATCGGGTCAGCTCCCTTGATCCCGGTGAAATTACCGATGAACTTTTGCAGTTGATGGCGGCCGAGGAAAATCTGATGCCGCACCTGCACATTCCATTGCAGAGCGGTGATGACCGGATCCTGGAAAAGATGCATCGGCGTTATCGGGGTGAAGATTTTGCCGACCTGATCGGTCGGATCAAAAAGATTATGCCGGCGGCTGCCATCGGGGTTGATGTGTTGGCCGGTTTTCCCGGTGAAGATGATCAGGCTTTTCAGAACACCTATGATCTGCTGGCCGGACTGCCGGTTACCTATCTGCATGTTTTCCCCTACTCGAAAAGGCCGGGTACGGTGGCGGCGGGGATGAGCGGCCAGGTCTTAAAGAAGATAAAAGATGGGCGGGTTGCGGCTCTTCGGGAATTGGCCGATCGTAAAAAGAAAGAGTTTTACGAGGCCCATCTTGGTGAAGTCCGGGAGGTTCTGGTTGAAAGCGGCGGCCGCCGGAAGTCTGCCGCCATGAAGGGCTTTACCGACAACTATATCCCGGTTAGCTTTGCGGCGCCGATTACGGCCGCCAACCAATTGCTTAAGGTAAGGCTTGAGCAACTGGGCGAGGAAGGGGTGGTCGGCACCGTGGTGGGGCAGGAGTTCGCATGATCGGTGAAATTGTTGCCATTGGCGACGAACTGACCTCTGGTCGGATCCTTAATACCACCAGTTATTTTGCCGCCAGCCAGCTATTTGCCGCCGGGCATGAGGTGGCGGCCATGATTACCATCGGCGATGACCCGAAGCTGATCGGCCGCACCCTGCTTGACTCACTGGCTCGAGCTGATTTTGTTGTCGTCACCGGCGGTCTGGGTGCGACCAGCGATGATCTGACCAGTGAGGCGGTGGCCGACGCCCTGGAACGGCCATCGACATTTTATCCGGAAATCCTGGATCAGATCAGGGCCAGCAGTAAAAATGCCCCGGCAGAGTTGCGGCTCTCGCTGGAAAAGTTGGCCTGGCTGCCAGCCGGAGCCCATGCCCTTAAATACGATGCCAGTACGGCCGGCTATTTTCTGGTCCATGAGAACAAACCGATTTTTTTCCTGCCGGGAGTACCCCACGAGATGGAGGAACTTCTGGTGGAGACGGTGATCAGTCGCCTGGCGATCTGGGAAGGCGAGGAAGTGCGGCAGGTCCGGCAGCTGGTCTACCGGGTGGTCGGTCTTCTCGAAACCCAGATCAACGAGTGTCTTGCCCCTCTGGTTGATGGTGCGGAGCGGGTCAGGATCGGTTATTATCCGGTCTTCCCGGAGGTCCATGTCAGTTTAACGGTGGTCGGGGTTGAGGCGCTGGAGACCGATCACCTGTTCACAGAGACCGATAAAGAGATCCGTAAGCTGCTGGGAGTGCATCTCTATGGAACTGAGGCAGAGACTCTTGAGGCTGTGGTCGGGCGACTGCTGGCTGAAAACTCTATGGTTCTGGCTTTGGCCGAGTCGTGCACCGGTGGGCTGATTTCGCACCGGATCACCCGCGTGGCGGGTAGTTCGGATTATTTTTTGGGCGGGGTGGTTGCCTACAGCAACGAATTAAAGGAGCAGTTGCTCGGGGTGGATGGGGCGATTATTGCCGAATATGGTGCGGTAAGCCAGGAAACGGCCCGGGCGATGGCCGAGGGGATTCGCCATGGCACCGGCGTCGATATTGCTTTGGCAGTCACCGGGATCGCCGGGCCCTCCGGCGGTACCGCTGAAAAACCGGTTGGCACCGTCTGGTTTGGCCTGGCGACTGCCGGCGAGACCGAGGTTTGCAAGTTTTGTTTTGATGGGGAACGTTGGCAGGTCCAGGAAGCGGCCGCCAATAAGGCCCTTGATCTATTAAGATTGACTTTGATTCGGCATGATTATGCGAAAAATCAATCATGTCAGCTTTTATGATAAAACCATTTTTTTGGGAGAAATGAACTGATGGCCACATCCGGTGATAAGAGTAAAACAATAGACTCGGCAATAATTCAGATCCAGAAGCAGTTCGGTAAAGGTTCGATCATGCGGATGGGAGATGCTACGGCCGAGGCGGTGCCGGCCATTCCCACCGGTGCGCTGAGTCTTGATATTGCCACCGGGGTCGGCGGCATTCCCAGGGGCCGGGTCACTGAAATTTATGGACCGGAGTCCTCGGGCAAGACGACCCTGGCCCTCCATGTTATTGCCGAGGCCCAGAAAAGGGGCGGCACCGCAGCCTTCATCGATGCCGAGCATGCCCTGGACATAACCTATGCCGAGCAGCTCGGGGTTAATGTCGATAATCTGCTGGTTTCTCAGCCTGATTATGGCGAGCAGGCCCTTGAGATTGC
>DAOVJK010000306.1 GCA_030673265.1 Pseudomonadota bacterium
CGCCATCTGGCGATGCGGCCATCCAGGACGTCAAAGACCAAGGCTGCGAACACCAGAGCACAGGCAAAGTAGATGTGGTTGATCTTGCTGGTTTGCAGGTAGGTCATGGTCGAGAAGATCGCCCCGATCCCGCAGACCGCGTTGGCGAGAGTAAACCAGTCGGCCAGGTGGAACTCACGAATCATCGCTAAGGGCTTGGCTGGTTTAGGTGTCGTCATCGGAAGCATATCTCCATGCTAATTAATTTTGTTCTTACGCCACCGGCCAATAAATCTGTACCAGTTTGTTCATTAATTTCACCGAATGATAGCCTTTATCCGTTAGTGTCGCATGGGTCTTGCTGGTGATATAGGAGAGGGGCAGTACCCATGAGATGATATGGCATTCCGAGGGCATGTTGCCTTGCCGATCAAAGACAGAATCTTTTGCTGCAATTGGTTTGCGCAGTATTTTGAATATATCAAGTGCGGTGAAGGTCGATTTGACATCTTTAGAGGTTAACATTCCCCGTCAATCGCTGCCAATAAAGCAGCAGAGCTGACGGGAAATATTGTGAGGCCAAAATCGTAACGAGAAGACAGGGGCTCAGATCTTTTACATCGATGGTACCTGGAAGCGTATAACGATTGCAAATTTCAGTTGATCCCAGCGTCATGCATGAATTTGACATACTGTTTATCCATGACCTTTATGTGCTGCTTCAGCCATTCCCCGCCAGTGGTGTTAAGCTTAGTAACCACAAAAATGGCCATCTTTTCCATCGAAGCTTGCGCCTTGAATTCTTCAAGTTTGGCAATGAATGCCTGGTGGGCCGCCTTCTGGGCCGGCAGGCCAGTGTAATTGGCTGTGGTCATCAGTTGCTCTTCTTTGTCGAAATGGTATTTTGTGTAGGACAACATCTTTTCAATGATGGGGAGCACGGCCGTATCAGCGTTATCATTCTGAGTGGCCTCATGTAATGAGTTCATGATATCAAAAAGCTTGCGGTGATGAAGGTCCATCTCTGATACGCCGACACTTAATTCTTCTGACCATTCAAATAATGCCATTGTTTATTCTCCTCTAAGGTTGACCTTTTGGTAAAAAATACGCAAAAAAACTGATAATAGTTAAGGGCTATAAAATATATAGGCTAGTTAAATATTAATACTTAATATGAATTTAATGACAAATGTTAATTCTGGTTAACTTACCGGGTTATCCCAAAATTTCTACTGGTATTAGCAGTTTGCTGCGATCGTGGAGATTGTCGGCAATTTTCATCATAAAGCACTCCTTTGCAGATAATTATTTCCTTATCGATACTCATTGCTTAGCTGTAAAGGGCATAAACTTTATTTTGCTGTTCAATTGTCGAAGTTAGCTTTATCAACCCAGACCTGAAACTTATTCATAATCACATCTTCTCAAGCTCGCCGGCGCCGTTAATTTCATGGCTAACCTTGGCGGGATTACCGTAATAACGTACATCTGCCGCGCCGTTAATTTCAACTTCCAGCAGGTCGGAAGCGTAAACGCTCACGTCTCCGGCACCTGAGACTTCAACCTTTGCCTGGCGGGCTTTCAGGTCTTGCGCTTTGATATCGCCGGCGCCGGAGATATCAACAACTAGAGAGTTTGTTTTTCCTTCCAGGACAATATCTCCGGAGCCGCTGAGCGCAATCTCGAAGTTCTTATTGTTAATCCCGGAAACATTGACTTCGTCAGCACCGACAGCTTCCAGCTCTTTGATATTTGTTGCCGCGATATTAATAACAAGTTCAGTGGTGGGGCAGATGTTTTTGTCTGCATAGACTTTGAGTTCATTACCCTGGACCTTGCTGACAATGTGCGGGATAATATTGTCTTCACCAATGATCTCGAACTGTTGCTTGTCTCGGCCGCTGACAATGTTGACCAGAAATGCGCCGTTGAGTTCAATGGTGTTAAATCTTGCCAGATCGCGATTTTCAGTCTTGATTTTACTACTGCCTTTGACGCAGTCGTTGTAAATAACGGTGTTGTTGATAATGACTGTACCAGCCATAGCCACGGCAGTCGAAAGGAGAAAGATGGTTAACGGGAGGATAAATTTTACTTTCATGAACTGCCTCAGAGTCAAGTTGCTCTTAAAGAAAAATGATCACGTTTAAATCAGCTCCGGCTTGATGTCCTTTGGGAACTGCCTGGTGCGCGGCCAAAGGAAGTGCCCTTGGGGTAGACCTGCTTGCCAGCTGCTGGTGGGGGAAGAGCCCGGCTACCCGACGATTATACGTTGTTTCATTTGGCTGAAAAGGATGTTCCTATTTAACCCCAAAAACTTTTTTCAATAATGTTGTCGTCTGTTTTGCTGGATTATTGCGAATGGCAGCCTCTTCTTTTGCCAAATAATAGAATATTCCTGCCAGCCCTTTTTGCATAACATGCTCTGTCAAATTTGCTTTCACATCAGGCATAAATGGTAACGTTTTATATTTACCGATAACTTTATCATAAGCTTGGATTGCTCCGACCTGTGACAAAGTATTTTTAACTATCGGTTGCATAGCTTTTTTTAAAGGCGAAGACATTTTACTCTGAAAATATTTTGTCGCAGAATCTTCAGGTCCGTCATAAATATTTTTGATGTCATCAAAGGTCATTTCAGTGATTGTCTGCAAGAAAAGATCTTTGGCTTTTGGAACTGCATACTCAGCCGCTCGATTCAACTTCAGTTCAAGGTCATCAACCTGTTTAGACATTCCGAGCCTGGATAGGGTCTTTTTTATTTTATTCAATTCCTCTGGCAGAGGTATGTGAATAGATGGGTCATTATTAAAACCATCAATGGCGCCCAGCCGACTCACAACATTTTCAGATCCGATCCGAAGCGCTTGTTTAAAGGCATCCCCTATCTCAGCATAGCTGGGCTCTGTTGCTATTGCCCCGCCACTTTTCTCATTCAAATCATTTAAAATATTTACCCCCCTATCCCACCATGAACTTTTTGCAGCGGCACTTGGTAACCACGTAAAAACAACCAAAAGTACACCGATCACGGTTAAATAGTTTTTCATATAAGAATCCTCCTGCTGGCTGGTAGCGTTCTGGGGTAAGACAAGCTGGTAATTTGTTTGTTGTTGATCCCAATAATAGGCTTTTTGGGGGCTTAGAGGGCCTTTTGTGCCATTAATAATGGGCTCTAAGGCCAAAATACAACAGAGTTTTAAACAAAATAAACGAATTATCAAGCAGTTGACCTGGTCCGACCCCAATCAATAGCATATCTCGCGGTGTGGTGCATCTAATGGGATTACTAAGCGTCTCACCTTTTCTCCTCGATCGGCTTACTCTCGCCAAGCCGGGCACGGCCTTTAAGGGCAGTATTTTCTTCAAATAGTGGTTGTGCTTTTCCAACCTTAGGATCAAGTATCTTCTCACCTTTTGTTTTAGCAGCCGCAGCATTTTTTTCTGTCTCTTGCTCCCGCTGTTTCACAATTTCCAGCGATTTTTTAAAATGTTTTGCCCATTTACTTATGACTTTAGAGTCAGGGGAAAGAGCGTCTATCCAGCCACCTAAAACTACTTGCCCGACTGCACCTTGAATATCGTGAGATGA
>DAOVJK010000117.1 GCA_030673265.1 Pseudomonadota bacterium
CGGACTCAAGGCCATTGGTGTAGCCCACGGCCTGGAACCAGACCTTTTTTTTCACCAGGCTACCGAGATCATCTACGCCTGCGGTTACGTTATCGGTAAAGGTACCGCCGCCGATTTCTGGGATCTGGTCCGCCAGGAGTTAACCATTCAGGGCAGTGACGACGAACTTAGCAATGAAATTCTGTCCCGTTTCATCCTGCGGCAAGGGATGATTGATAAGGTCCAGGCGATCAAGCTGCAAGGAATTAGGACCGCCATTCTCAGTGACCAGACCAACTGGCTGGACCTGCTGGACCAGCGTGATAATTTCCTGGCGGAGTTCGACCCGGTCATCAACAGTTATTACCTGGGCACCACCAAGAGGGACCCCGCCACATTTAGCGAAGCCCTGCGGATTCTTGCCGTTCAGCCCGAGCAGGTCCTGTTCGTCGATGATAACCGGGGCCATATCGCCCGGGCCGCCAAACTTGGCCTGCAAACCCACCTGTTCACCAACGAAGCCGCCTTTGGCCGGGAACTCCGGGATCTGGGCATAATGCTAAGCACTGAGGATTGATAAAATGCCAAACTGGCTGCCGGCAACTCTGGGCTCCCTGGTTCTGTTCGGCTTATGGGGCTTTTTCCCAAAACTGGCTGTCACCTATCTGGATTCCCGCAGCGCCCTGATCTACTATACCATCGGCAGCCTGCTAGTTGCTCTGGTCGTTCTTTTCACCTTAAAAATGCAACCAGCCTTTCACCCCCGCGGCTCTATTTTCGCCGTCCTGAGTGGGGTGGCTGGCTTTGCCGGCACGCTGTGCTTTTTTGCCGCAGCCAGCCGAGGCCGAATCTCTCTGGTGGTGTGCATCACCGCCCTTTACCCGCTGATAACCATCATTCTGGCGGCAATCTTTCTCAAAGAGCCCCTGACCATAAAACAGCTGACCGGCATGGCCTGCGCTATTGTCGCAATCCTGCTGATGTCTTCCTGACCTCTGGCATCCGGGAGCACGAAATGGCTGACAACAGGATAGAGCTGCTTGATTCCGATATCACCACCCTGACCGTCGAGGCCATCGTCAATGCCGCCAATAACTCGCTGTTAGGAGGAGGCGGGGTCGACGGGGCCATTCACCGGGCGGCAGGATCGGAGCTGTTGACCGAATGCCGCAGCCTGCGCGGCTGTGCCACCGGTCAGGCCAAGATAACCGGAGGCTACCAGCTCCTGGCCAAACACGTGATCCACACGGTCGGACCGATCTGGAAAGGCGGGCGAGATAATGAAGCAGAGTTCCTGGCCTCCTGCTATAAACGCTGCTTCGAACTGGCGGTTGAAAATAAGATAAAGACTATGGCCTTCCCGGCGATAAGCACTGGGATATATGGCTTCCCCAAGCAAGAAGCCGCCGCAATCGCCATCCGCGAAGCACGAGCAGCACTCACCGCCAACCCGGAGCTGGAGAAAATAATTATGGTCTGTTTTAACCATGAAACCAGACAGGCCTATGAGACGGCTCTAAAATATAATGTCCGTTAACCTCCTGCTTAATGGCGATCTCTGCCGGTTCCTGGCCAAGAGGAGCCGGGAGATGGTCATCCCGGCGATTGAGCTGGCAAGAAGAACTTCCATCAAAGATTTTTTGGAAGCACTCGGCATTCCTCACCCCGAGATCCATCGGCTCCGAGTGAACGGGGAAGAAAAAGATTTCAACCACATTGTCGCCGAAAATGACCGGATCGAGGTTTTCGCTGTGCCTTGGTCGATTGACCTGACTAGGCATAATCATTTAACACCTGCATTACACCCGATTCGCTTTGCGGTTGATGCCAATGTCGGTAAACTGGCCAGAATGCTGCGGATGACCGGCTTCGACACCTTCTATGATCCCGGCCTGAGCGATGCGGAACTGGCAGAGACAGCCTGGCGGGATAAACGGATTCTACTGACCAGAGATATTGCCCTTCTGAAAAGAAAGAAGGTGGTCCACGGCCGCTTGATCCGCCACAGCAACCCTGCCGAGCAACTCACGGAAGTAATCGGGCTCTACGGCTTGCGGGACCAGATCGTGCCATTCAGCCGCTGCCTCTGTTGCAATAATGGCTTGGAGGAAATAGCCAAAGCGGAAATAATAGACCGCCTCCAGCCTCTGACCCAAAAATATTATGACGATTTTAAGATCTGCCGACAATGTGAGCGGTTATACTGGCCCGGTTCACACCGAGAGCGGATGTTGAAACTTATTGAGGAGCTATAAATAGCCGAAGGAATCACTACCATCATAGACCAGGAGAAATGCACCGGCTGCGGCCTCTGCGTCGACGTCTGCCCCGACCAAACCATCAGCATGGAGGCCAACAAAGCTGCGATCACCGGCAGCAAATGTCTGCAATGCGGGCACTGCGCCGCCATCTGCCCGGTTGCAGCTATTGAAGTCAAGGCCATCTGCCCGGATAGTCTCAGCTTTAAGAGTTTTGAGCTCAATAAGCGCTGGCTTAAGTGGGACGATTTCGAGACGAGCGAGCTGGTCAGGCTGATGGCCTCCCGCCGCTCCTGCCGCAACTATCAGGAGCAGTCAGTGAGCAGGGAGGTACTGACAGATTTGGTCAAGATCGGTACAACCGCCCCGTCCGGTACCAACAGCCAGAAATGGACCTTCACAGTTCTGGATCGTCGCGCCCAGATTGAAAAATTCGGTGACCGGGTCGGGCTCTTTTTCCGGAAACTTAACAAAATGGCCGCCAACCCAATGCTCAGGCTGCTGTCACGCCTGTTCAGCAATGACGCCCTGGGCATCTATTACCGCCGCTATTATGACTCGATTAAAAATGGCTTGGAGAAGAGAGAAAAGGAGGGGTGCGACTTGCTTTTTCACGGCGCTCCGGCCGTAATCCTGGTCGGCAGTGAAGAGGGAGGTAGTTGCCCGGCCGAAGATGCGCTGCTGGCTACCCAGAACATCCTGCTGGGCGCCCACGCCATGGGCCTCGGTTCCTGTCTGATCGGTTTTGCCGTGTCAGCTATGCAGCACGACCCAGCCATCAAAGATATCCTGGCCATCCCGCGGCAGGAGAAGATCTATGCCGTAATCGCCTTGGGATATCCGAACGAGCATTACCAGCGCTTAACCGGCCGCCGGCCCCTGCAGCCCCGGTTTCCTGAGATGACCTGATCAGGATAAGCCAAACGCGGTCCTGACGGGCTCATATCTTACAAACTAGCCCGGGTGGTTGCTCTTGCCACCCTACAGATCTTCTGCCTCGGCAACAGGCATAATTACAACAATTTTGTCCCGGTGGACGTTGATCAACGGTCCGTTCAACTGCTGGTGGCCGTTATGATCACTGACTGTCACATTGGAGACCGCCAGGAATATTTTGGACTCTGTCATATAATCGGTCAACCTCACTCCCGGCAGCAACCCGATATCGCCCTCAATCCTCAGGCCCTCTGTCAGGATGACGACCCTGGTCTTATCCCTCTGCATTACCTACCTCCTTTAGGTTCATACGCTTTCCCTCCATCATAGTTGTCACGTCAGTGGTGGCTCATCGAACAGGTTTAGAAAGACATTCTTATCAATCGCTTTTTCATAGGCTGCCTCCGGTGTGATCTTGTCTTGCTCGATCAGTTCCATGAGATGCTGATCCATGGTCTGCATCCCCATCTTGCTGCCGGTCTGGATCAAGGAATTAATCTGGTTGATTTTCCCCTCGCGAACGATACTGGATAAGGAAGAAGAGCCGATCAGGATCTCCAGAGCGGCGCACCGCCCCTTGCCATCTTTGGTTTTCAACAGTTGCTGGGCAACAATTGCCGCTAAGGAATCAGAAAGCATGGTTCTGGTCTGAGGTTGCTCATCGGCCGGGAAAGCGTTGATAATCCGGTCAATGGTTTTGGCGGCGCTGTTGGTGTGCAGGGTCCCAAAAACCAGGATCCCTAGTTCCGCGCAGGTCAAGGCCAGGGAAATTGTCTCCAGGTCCCGCATTTCACCTACCAGAATAATATCCGGGTCCTCACGGCTAGCCACCATCAGGGCGTCGGCAAAACTGTGGGAGTGACTGCCAATTTCGCGCTGGGTGAAGATACAGCGCTTGTTCGGATGGACAAATTCCAGCGGATCCTCAATGGTGATAATATGCTTATCATAGGTATCATTGATATAGTCAATAATTGCTGCCATGGTTGTTGACTTGCCACTGCCAGTGGGACCGGTCACCAGCACCAGCCCTCGTTCATAGTGGCCGATATTGCGGACTACATCCGGCATACTCAGCTGATCAAGCGTCAGGATCTTGGTGGGGATGATCCTGAAGACCCCGCCAAGGCCCCGGTGCTGATAGAGCAGATTGCAGCGGAAGCGGCCCACCCCCTCAAGCTCGTAGGCCATGTCAAAATCCCGGTGCTTGATGACCTGAGCATGCTGGGTGGGGCCCAGGATTTCAAACAAAATTTCCTCAGTTGCCTCTGCGGTCAGGTCCGGATGATTTGCCATCGGCACCATTTCACCATGGAGACGAAAAATCGGCGGGAACCCAACCACAATATGCAGATCGCTAGCGCCCTGTTCCTGCATTGCTCTGAAAAATGAATCTATCTGTGCCATTTTATAATCCCCATCGCTGTCAGTTCCCGGTTCCCTGCGGGAGATACGCATTAAACAACTTCTTGTTATCGGCGTTTGCCAGTGCCATCTCAGCTGAAATCTTCTCCTCCTTCAGTAAAGCCAGAATGGACTCATCCATTATTTGCATACCGATATTTTTTCCCATCTGCATCATAGAGGCGATCTGGAATGTCTTTTGATCCCGAATCAGGTTGCCGATCGACAGGGAGCCGATCAGGACTTCCAAGGCTAGTTCCATTTTCTCTCCATCAGCACTGGGCAAAAGCCGCTGTGTAAAAACAGCCTTCAATGACTCGGCAAGCATCGCCCTGATCTGGGACTGTTCGCCGGGCGGAAAGGAGTCCAAAATCCGATCTACTGTTTTGGCCGCACTGGAAGTGGCCAGGGTGCCGATGACCAGATGGCCGGTCTCTGCGGCTGAAATGGCCAGGGAGATGGTATCCAGGTCCCGCAGTTCACCGATAACAATAATGTCGGGATCTTGCCGCAGCGCCCCTTTCAGGGCATTGCCATAGGAGAGGGTGTCCCGTCCCCGCTGCCGTTGATTAACCACCCCCTTTTTCAGGGGATGGATAAATTCGATGGGATCTTCAACGGTCAGAATGTGATGGGCCCGGTGGGTATTGAGATGATCAACGATAGCGGCAAGGGTCGTTGACTTGCCATGCCCGGAACCACCGGTAACCAGAATCAAACCCTGATGTTGATTCAGAACCTTGGGAAGCACATCAGGAAGTCCCAGCTCCTGCAGGGTCGGTATCACCGGCGGAATCACCCGGAACACTGCACCAAGCCCGTTATTATGCATCATTACGCTGCCGCGGAATCGGCCCAGCCCGCTTATTTCGTAGGCAAAATCAATCTGTAGTTTTTCGTCAAGAATCTCTTTCTGTTCATCGGTCAACACCTCACGGATGATCTGGACGGTATGTTTGGCCGTCAGCTTCTGTGATTTCAATTTGACAATTTTACCCAGCTTGCGGACCATAAAAGGCTCACCAGGTGCAATATGCACGTCAGAGGCATTGAGATCGATGGCTGCCTTAAAAACTTTATCTAACATTGCCATAACTATAATCCCATCCGAATAATTTTAAAAAAGGGAGAAAGAGTTTCTGCCTCTGGCTTTTGTCAAGTGGCCAGTCGTGGCGACGATTTGATGTGTGCAGTTCAGCGCTTGGCTGGGAGCGCAAGCCTCTAAAGGCGACCTCAGCAGACCGCCTATTGCAGTGAACGCGTAGCCGCCAATTTAATATACCCATTCAGCCAGGTCAAGCCAAGACATGGTGATCGGGCCGGAGACATCCTGCCTAGTCTCGCGACTATTGACCTCATCCATCTATCTGAAAAAAAGACTTGGGTCCTTGTCCTTCGTACCCGTAATATTTCAACTACTTTCTTTCCTGAAACTTACTTTTATTTTATTACTAATAGCTTCAGCTTGCTTGTTGGCACTACCTTCAATACTGATATTTTCATCTCCATACCCGTATTTTTCGTTGTTCTTCCAACCACCATGATAAACAGCCTTCATGCCCTGGAAAAAGGTGGTCTCGGAGCCAAGCCCCCACCGCTTGTTGTTTTTCCAACCACCTTCATAGGTGCTATGAACCCCGAAATTGGTCGAAACTTCTATTCCCTGGCCATGCTTGCGACCATCCTGCCACTCACCCTCATAAATTGTGCCGTTGCTAATCCGTAAGGTACCATGCCCATGCTTTTTATCTTTAAACCAACTTCCTTCGTATCTCATTGTAAGTCCTGGCAACAGCACCGTTTCGATACCGGAGCCACTCCTTTGATTAGCAGCCCACTCACCCCGATAGAAGGCATCAGTCGTCTTGAGGGTCCCCCTCCCACTTCTCATGCCATCCCGCCATGCACCATAGTAATTAAAGGCATCAGACATGAACACTCCTCTACCATGTGGCAGCCCATTCATTTTCTCCCCCCGGTAGACCCCATCCAGATACGGTTCCGATCTGAATTCAGACATCTGGGCAAATCCCACTTCAGAGATATGATCTTCTGGCATAATAGCGCGTTTGTACCTGTCGTCTTCCCACACACCTCCTTTCCGCACACCATCCGATAGTTTCAGGACACCTCGCCCGTGTCTAATGCCATTCTGCCATTCCCCCTCATAAGTTGTCCCATTGGGGTGAATAGACAGACCCGTACCATGCTTTCTATTGTCATCCCAAAAACCATCATAAGCGGAACCATCAGCCTCAACCATTACCCCGTAGCCACTCATCTTCCCCTTGTGCCACTCACCGTCGTATGAATAACTTTCGCAGGTATACATCCCCTTGCCGTGGGGAATGCCATCTTTAAGATTGCCAGTATAGCTTCCTTCTCTAAAGGTTATAGTGGCTATGGTAGTTTGCTGTTTATCCATCAAAATGCTTCCCAAAAAATTGTCAAACACCCCATCTTATAAAAGAAAGCTGTCGGGCAATAGATCTCCGCCTTGCCAGATTCGGAGACCAATAAATATGCAACGATATAAAAAAGGGTTCAGCCGTGGGTTCATAACCATAGTGAAAAGGCTCTGCAGGCGTTCAGCAAAAATTCTGATAGTTATGAACTGATCATAAAAGTTCAGACCAAGCCCGGTTTAACTGGGGTAAATCATTCAAGATCAAACCGGATCTGCCGAAAATACTCTGGACAAGTCACAGTGCCCGTTACAGGCAAGCTTCTAAAATAAAGGGGAATAATTGATGATGACGCCGGTCGGAATCAGTAAATTGGCTAACCTGTTCGAAAGGTGCTGAACAACTAAGGACTTGTTACTGGTGCGCCCGGCAGGATTCGAACCTGCGACTCTCGGCTTCGAAGGCCGATGCTCTATCCAGCTGAGCTACGAGCGCATTTTTTTCGTCTCTCTTACTGCAGACCTCACTGCTTTTGGCCTTTCCCCGCAAAGGACAACCAAAGCCAAGGACTTCTACTTATCCATACCGCCCCCCAATGATTGCGAAGCATTCGATAAATATACCGTCTTTTTTATAAAAAATCCATGCACGCTTAATTATCGTGCTCAACAATCTTTAAGGTGATAGATATCCGGCAGATGGCGATACTGTTCGGCATAATCGAGGCCATAGCCAACCAGGAAGCCTTTTTGAAGCTGAAAGCCGTAATAGTCTATCACTACCTCTTGCCCCCGCCTTTCCTGTTTGTCGATAAGGGTACAGGTCCTGATCGAAGCGGCCCCCCTGCCCCGGAGATGCTCTTTGAGCCAGGCAATGGTTTGGCCGGTATCGATAATGTCTTCCACCAACAGCACATTCTTGCCGTCCACGGAGGTTTCCAGATCCTTGCTTAATCTGATCTCCCCGGATGAGCAGCTCTTTGCCCCATAACTGGCCACCCGGATAAAATCGACCTCGAGGGGAATGGATATCGCCCGGACCAGGTCGGCTGCAAAGACAAAAGCCCCCTTGAGGATGGCAACGACCAACAGATTGGGGAGGGATTCGGCGGATATTTGCCGACCAAGCTCCTCCACCCTTTTCCGAATATCCTGCCCGGCTATGACCAGTTCTTTTTCCACCATGCTCTGACTCCCCGGGAGTTGCTTATTTCCCCAGACAAAATCTGGTAAAGATCATATCGAGGATGTCCTCGGTGGTGGTTTCACCGATAATATCGGTAAGATGATCCAAGGCTGACTGGACTTCAATGGCCAGCAGATCCGGCGGCAGGTTGACCTGCAGGGCGGCGGCCAATTGCCGCGATGCGGCCAGGGCGCCGGTCAGGGAATTTACGTGACGGACATTCGGCACCGAGGTATGGCCAGGGTCCCAGTGTTCGGAGCCGCCGTTGACCTTGGCAAAGATGGCCTCTTCCAGCCCGGCCAGGCCCGCATGGGTTTTGGCAGAGATCTCTACCTGGGTGAAGCCGGCAAAGGCGTCCCGGTAAGGTTGTAAATCCTGATCGCCAACCAGATCGGTCTTATTAAGGACCAGGATAGTCGGTTGATCGGCAACGCTTTC
>DAOVJK010000193.1 GCA_030673265.1 Pseudomonadota bacterium
CGTAGGCTGGTAAAGCATGGGACTTTTCATATGCTTCCCAACCAGCCTTCATAATAGTCTGGATTGTCGTTGCGGATGCACTCATTTTCTTAATTATTGCAGTTGGTTATACCTTCTTCCCCTTTGTCCGGCTAGTTCAACAGATATTCTGCGGAAGACTAACCTATTGGAATAGGTGGAAAGCGACCTATCACTTTGGACTTATTCCTGGTCAGCACCTTATTAAAGTTGAAATTCGATTACGTGGCCTGACTGTATTAACATCCCTATCATACGCATTGTCTTTACTGGCAATGAAACAGAGAGGTCATCTCTTGTCAACACTTGATGTTTTTGATCTTAAATTTTGTTTGGTTTTCCCGATTCTGCCATGACTTTGAATTGTGAATAGGTGGAATCCCTACCTATTGGAATAGGCAGAATCCGTACCTATTGGGATAGGCGGAATCTCTACCTATTGGAAAATGCGGAATCATTTTTTCATTATGCGCGAATCCTGTCGGGAGGCTTCGCCGATAGCTCTATTGGAGTGGTCGACGATTGTTACTATTTCCTGAGCAGTCATAAACGCATGCGGGGTCGGACCAAGCTAACCTGTTGATAATAGGGTAGAGGTCAAGTCTCCGTTTGACTCTTTAGCCCAGAGTGCGAGCAAGGTGTCAAGCAATTCAAGGCAGGATCAATCTGGATTTACTCCATACTGGCCAACACCATAAAACAAAAAAGGAGCAAAGCCTTTCGGCCTGCTCCTTTTTTAGTTTCGTTATATCTGCTTAAGATCAGGGAGCAATACCCATCTCCTTCTCTTTCTCATGGACGGCAAGCCTGGTCTTAATGGCCGTATCAGGGATAAGGCTCATCGAGTCGATACCAAGCTCAACCAGGAAGGTGGCGAATTCAGGGAAGTCGGACGGACCCTGACCGCAGATCCCGATCTTTTTGCCGCGACGTTTGGCAGTATCAATAACCATTCGAATCATATCCTTCACCGCCGGATCACGCTCATCGGCAATGCCGGCGATCAGGCCGGAGTCACGATCAAGACCGTAAGTCAGCTGAGTAAGATCATTGGAACCGATCGAGAAGCCGTCAAAGATATCAGCAAAGGCGTCGGCTGAGATAACGTTACTGGGGATCTCACACATTACGTAGAGCTCCAGACCGTTCTCGCCCTGGACCAGACCGCAATCCTTCATGACCTGGATAACCTTTTTGCCTTCCTCTGGAGTCCGGCAAAAGGGCACCATCAGTTTAATGTTGTCGAGACCCATCTCGTTACGAGCCTTCAGCAACCCCTGACACTCAAGCTCAAAGGCCGGCCGGTATTTGGGATCGTAATAACGGGATGCACCGCGCCAGCCGATCATCGGGTTTTCTTCCTCCGGCTCATAGAAGGTGCCGCCAACCAGGTTGGCATACTCGTTACTCTTGAAGTCGGAGAGACGGACAATAACATCCTTGGGATAGAAACCGGCGGCAATCCGGCCAACACCCTCGGCAACCTTGTCAACGAAGAACTGTTTTTTGTCGGGATAGGCACCGGTTTTCTCGTCGATCTTCCGGGCAACTTCCTGTTTCCCCGGATCATCGGAATTTTTCAATTCTTCGTAGTTGTACAGGGCCAGGGGGTGAATGCCGATGTGGGAGTTGATGATGAACTCCTCACGGGCCAAGCCGACACCATCATTGGGAATCTGGCACTCGGTGAAGGCCTTCTCCGGAATGGCCAGATTCATCATGATCTTGGTCTTGGTGGCCGGCACATCGCCGAGGTCCACCTTCTCGATCTCAAAATCAAGCAACCCATCATAGACATAACCGGTCTCACCCTCGGCGGAAGAGGCGGTGACCTCCTGACCGGTCTTGATCTGCTCGGTACCATTGCCGGTCCCGATAACACAGGGGATCCCGAGCTCACGGGAGATGATCGCTGCATGACAGGTCCGGCCGCCCCGGTTGGTGATAATAGCGGAAGCGATCTTCATGATCGGCTCCCAGTCAGGATCGGTCATGTCGGTGACGAGAACCTCACCCTTCTTGAAGGTATGGATGTCCTTGGCATCATCGATGCAATGGGCTACGCCCTGGCCGATCTTGGTCCCAACCGCCAAACCTTCAGCAATGACCTTGCCGGTTTCTTTTAATTTATAAGTCTCCATCATGCCCTTGGAGGCCTGGGAGTGCACAGTCTCGGGACGAGCCTGGACAATAAAGAGCTTGCCGGTGCCGACCTTTTCGCCGTCGCCATCCTTGGCCCACTCAATGTCCATCCCCTTGCCGTAATGGTCCTCAATGATGCACGCCCATTTGGCAAGCTGCAGGATCTCGTCGTCACTGAGCACGTAAGAGTTGCGCTCTTCGGGGGTAGTAGGGATATTCTTGACCGGTTCCTCTGTTTCAGAGGAGTTGTCGTAGATCATCTTGATCTCTTTGGAACCGACCTTTTTGGAAACGATCGGCCGTTTGCCCTCATGGAGAGTTGGTTTGAATACGTAGTACTCATCAGGATTGACCGCACCCTGAACTACGTTCTCACCCAGTCCCCAGGCGCCGGTGATAAAGACCGCATCTTCAAAACCGGACTCGGTATCGATCGAGAAAAGAACCCCGGAAGAAGAGGAATCACTCCGAACCATCTTCTGGATGGTGATTGACAGATAGACGTCAAACTGACCATAGCCCTGGTGCTGGCGATATGAAATGGCACGGTTGGTGAACAGAGAGGCAAAACATTTCCGGCAGTTCTCGATGATATTCTCGTAGCCGTGGATGTTCAGGTAAGTCTCCTGCTGACCGGCGAAGGAAGCATCCGGCAGATCCTCGGCAGTGGCAGAAGAACGGACGGCAACGGCGACACCCTCACCATATTCCTCCTCCATCTTCTGGTATGCCGCGATAATGGCATCACGCAGGTCATCGGGGAACTCGGCATGGCGGATAATATTACGACATTTCTCGCCACGTTCAGCCAGATTATGCATATCCTCGATATCAAGGTCGGAGAGGACCTCTTTGATGCTATCCTCAACTCCCGCCGCTTTAAGCAGATAGCGATAGGCATATGCCGTGATAGCAAAACCATGGGGAACAGCGACACCCTTGCCGGTAAGATGCTGATACATCTCCCCAAGCGAGGCATTCTTGCCTCCCACCAAAGGAACGTCGTCAATGCCGATATCATCGAACCATAGAATCAACTCTTCATCGTGCTTTGCCATTTTTTAGCTCCTGCTCAAATTTTAAAAGAATTATTTTAATTTTTAAAATGATTAATCGACTGATTGGCTCTTGAAACTTTTTTACTGCAACGATTTATAGCGAATCTTCCGGGTAGGGTCAACCGAAACTTAGTCAAAAATGTATGATATATGATAGAAACAGGAGGTGTCAACATCATGTTTGGCAGACCAGCCTTTTTTGCAAATAGCAACCAAGATTGGTCAGGGGAATAAACCAAGTTCTTTTCGGAGGGGGGATAACTATAAATGCCCTACCTTAAATGCCCTACCTTTTTATTGCCAGGCCAGCAGAACTTTTTGGGTTATGTTCAAAAAACAATTTAAATTAAACGGCGCCTGTTATATGATTCCATAAAGTAATAATACTTTTCTTTTTGCTTCCTAAGCCCCGAAACCATTCATTCACGGAAAATCTGAAAGGACTTCTCCATGGCTGCATCACAAAGTTCCATCAATTCCCTTGTTGAAAAATTCGTAATTCCTGACAACCACCAGGGTAGTGATTATTTTGCCCTGCTCAGGGAATTGGTGAACGGTCGAAACGACAATGCGGCCAACAGTGAAAACCGCCAACTATGGCAAGAGGGAATTGACAGGGTTTATGCTCTCTTAGATAACGAAATGCGCAGCCGCAAGACCCAGCCCCTTAACCCGGTAAAATTTGGCACCTCCGGCTGGAGAGGGCTGCTCGGCAAGGACCTGTTTGTCAAATCGGTTGCCCAGGTAACCATGGCAATCACCGAACTGTACTGCGGGGACATCAGCACAGAGTTACGTCAAGCGCTAGGGGTAGACACCCTGGCAGAAGCCCGGCAGCGTGGCTGTGTACTCGGTTTTGACAATCGTTTTGGCGGGGAATTACTGGCCGCCAGTGTGGCTGATGTTCTGACCGGGGCCGGCTTCATCGTCCATTACGCCGGAGAATCATCCACCGGCGTTTTGTCCGCCGCTCTTTTGGAAGTAGCCGGAGCTTTTTCAATCAACCTGACCCCCAGTCATAATCCCCTGGAATACGGCGGCTTTAAATTTAATGCTGCCGACGGCGGTCCTGCCGCCAAGGTCATTACCGATCGGATCACCGCCAACGCCGGTCGAATTATCGACAACAATCTGCTGCCATCCGCCCTACCCCGCCCCGAATTGATCAAAAAGATCGAGGCCCTGGCCAGCTGGCAGAATTTTGTACGCCAAGGAGTCAACTTCCATAAACTTGATTACGACCAGATCATCGACGCTTTCTTCAATAACGAATCCCTGGCAGTCGCGATCGATTCAGTCCACGGAGCCAGTAGAATTCATATCGGGCCACTATTTAAAGGTCGATCCTGTGAGCGGTTGATCACCATTAGAGACAATGTTGACCCGACTTTTGGCGGCATTGCCCCGGAACCATCTGCCGCTAACATGAATCTTGTTTGTGAGGCCCTGGCCGCCAGGAGCGAACCACTGAAACTGGGCATGGTAATTGACCCGGATGGTGATCGAATAAGATTTACCGATGGCTTGGCCGACATCGAAATGAACAAGTTCGGGGCCGCCGCCTATCATTATCTTCATGAGCATAAAAAGCTCTCCGGCCTGGTGGCTAAAAGTGTCGCCACCAGTAATTTCGCCAACGCCATCGCCGCAGGCCTGGGCGAAGAGGTTTTTGAAAGCAGGGTTGGTTTCAAGGAATTCAAGCCGGTCATCGGCCGCGCTCTCGTTTATTTTGAGGAATCGGACGGTATCTCCATAATCGGTCACACACCGGAGAAAGATGCCTACATCGGTCTCTTGCTGGCTCTGGATATGACCCTGTCCCTCAACAAACCCCTCAGTATCTATATCAAGGAGCTCGAAGAACAATTCGGCGCTTTCCACCCGGACCGCGCCTCTATAGAGGTAAGCCTCAAAGGTAAAGAACTCTTGGACGGCCTGGCTAAACTGGAAAAATACCGGGAAGGATCGACCATTCTCGTGAACAATAAAGAACTGGTTATCGCAAAAGTTATTGATATTGATGGCCGCAAGATGATCCTGGAGGATGATAGCTGGCTAATGATCAGGCCATCCGGAACCGAGCCCAAAGTCCGCTTTTATGTCGAGGCCAGAACGGCTGACAGCAGACAAGACCTGTTCAATACCGCCCGCCACCTGCTGACTGAAAGCGGGATACTTGACTAGAAAAAGGTTCGAGACTTGCCAGCTTTTTCTGCCTGTGCTATTAAATTCATAACTCCAGGCCCCGTAACGAAATCCCCGAAGGCCACAAAACTTCAGAGGATTTTACGTTGCGCCGTCTAATCGCTTAAAGTGAAAGGTTTGCAGCACCGATAGATCTCTAAAGTTATGGATATTACCCCCCTCAGCTAAGCGAATGACTTCGGGGGGACCCTGAAAAGAGCGGTTACTCCCCCTGGGATAATATCAACATTAGTTAACCGGACTTATTGAGAAAGAGAGAATTATAATATGCGAGATAAGGTTGAAGAGGCCTTGAGCAGGATCAGACCGACTCTGCAGAAGGATGGTGGAGACGTGGTATTGATCGATGTTACCAAGGAAGGGGTGGTCAAGGTTCAATTGACCGGGGCCTGCCGCGAATGCCAAATGTCGGAGGCAACCACCCGGAGTATTGAGAAGTTTCTGCGAAGCGAAGTGCCGGCAGTCTCTGCCGTCGAACCGGTCTAGCCCGCATATTTCATGAGTATTTTTGAAAAGTCATTTTAACTGATTGTACTTGTGTCTTAAACCTTTGGTTTGCTGTGGGATATCAAGGTCACAGTTTGTACCAAATGAAATACATGGTTTGTTTTTCAGATAGCGCAGACTTCGAAACTACTCACCCTGCGGGCCA
>DAOVJK010000162.1 GCA_030673265.1 Pseudomonadota bacterium
CAACAAGGATTTTCTTACGAGCCTGGCCAATTCCTGATGCTCTCGGTTCCCCATTGCGGGGAGGCGCCTATTTCAATTTCATCAAGCCCGACCCAAGCGGGGCCCATCCACCTCAGTATCCGCGCCGCCGGCAAGCTTACAGCGGCGATGCACAAACTGGCCCCTGGCGACACCGTCGGCTTGCGGGGCCCGTATGGCCGGCCTTTCCCGATGGACGCTCTGGTCGGTCACGATCTGCTCTTTGTGGCTGGCGGCATCGGCCTGGCGCCACTCCGGTCGGTGATCAACACCTGTCTGGCCGAAGCCCGCTTTGCCAACAACCGGATCACCATCCTCTACGGCAGCCGCACTCCCTCGGATATTGCCTTCCAGGCCGACCTCGACTCCTGGCAGGACAATCCCCAAGTAGATTGCCACCTTACGGTGGATCTTGCCGAACCGGGCTGGAACGGCGCGGTTGGCATGGTCACCAGTCTCCTGGATCGGGTCAAGTTGGATCCGAGCCGCAGCAAAGCCCTGATCTGCGGACCGGCCATGATGATCAAGGCGGTTATCGGTGAACTGAAGGGACTGAACTACCTTAATAAAAATATCATCACCACCCTGGAGCGCCATATGAAATGCGGTGTCGGCCTGTGCCGCCATTGCCACATGGGTCCGACCCTGGTCTGCAAAGACGGCCCGGTCTTTACCTGGGAAGAGTTACATCAGCTTAACATCATGGAATTCAAACCATGAGCACGCCTGAACAACCGACCAACCACATCACCTTCCTGCCAGCCGGCCTGACCATTGAGGTTGCAACCGGCGAGTCTATCCTGAAAGCAGCCCGGTATGGCGGGCTGCATATCAACGCCTCCTGCGGGGGCAGCGGGGTCTGCGGCAAATGTCGGGTCATCCTCCAGGAAGGCACGGTGGCTGGAGGGGTCAGCGAAAAATTGAGCGCCAGCGACCTGGACCGAGGTGTCCGCCAAGCCTGCACAGCGCTAATCAAAAGCGATTGCGTCATTATGATCCCGGAGGAATCGGGCCGGATCCGCGGCGGCCTTTCTACCTCAGCCCCCGAGCGCCACCGCACCCAACTTTATAGATACAATATCGATGAGCTTCGCGAGGCAGGGATCTTTCAGCCTCCGGTTGAAAAACTGTTCCTTGAACTGCCCAGACCGTCAAAGATCGACAACATGGCCGATGCCAAACGGGTGATCCAGGCCCTCAACAACCAGTATAACGAAAAGGCAATGGTCATCAGCCTTTCGGTGCTGCGCAAACTCCGCCGGGTCTTGCGCGAGGACGATTTCCGGGTCACTGTTACCCTGGCCAGACCGGTTAAGAGCGGTAATGGCAAAAACTTCATGGTCAATATCCAGGCCGGCAACTGGACCCACCGCAGCTTCGGCCTGGTCTTCGATATCGGCACCACCACCATTTACGGCCAACTGATCAACCTCAATGACGGCAAGATCATCGCCGGGGCTGGCGATTACAATAGTCAAATCAGCTACGGAGAGGATGTAATCAACCGGATTATCTTTGCGGAAACCCCGGAAGGGCTAGCCAGGATGGCGGAACTGACCGGCCAAACCATCAATGCCATCATCACAAAATTATTGGCTGATTCTACGGTCGCTCGCGATGAAATCACCTCGATCACCATCGCCGGCAACACCACCATGACTCACCTGACCCTGGGCCTGGAGCCCCACTCAATCCGCCGCGCCCCCTATGTGCCGGTCAGCACTTTTTTCCCACCGATGCGGGCCAGCGATATCGGCCTTGATCTGCCCCAACACTGCGTCGCCCTGCTGTTCCCGGCCGTTTCAAGTTACGTCGGCGGCGATATTGTTGCCGGGGTCATGGGCTCCGGTCTGTACCGCACCGAGGCCCTGACCCTCTATGTCGATATCGGTACCAATGCCGAAATAGTCATCGGCAACCGGGAGTGGCTGGTCTGCGCCGCCTGCTCGGCCGGGCCAGCCTTCGAGGGCGGCGGTATCAGCCACGGCATGCGGGCCGCTGAGGGGGCAATCAAGGACTTCGGCCTTAATCCGGACAACCTCGAACCGATGAATTTGACCATCGCCAACAAACCAGCGGTCGGTATCTGCGGCTCCGGCCTGCTGGTGATCATCGCCACCCTGTTGGAGAACGGGATAATCGACCCCAGCGGTAAATTTCGCCATGACCTCAATTCGCCCCGGATCAGAGAGGGCCGCAGTGGCTATGAATATGTCTTGGCCTGGGAAAATGAGAACGGCACCGATCACGACATCTCCATCAACGAAGTTGATATCGATAACTTCATCCGGGCCAAGGCGGCAATTTACGCCGGCATCAAGACTCTGGTTGAAGAGGTTGGCCTGCAGATCGGCGATCTCGAACAGATCATCCTGGCCGGCGCTTTCGGTAGTTTTATTGATCTTGACGCGGCAATGACCGTCGGCATGTTGCCGGAGATAGAACCGGCCAAAGTTAGATACGTTGGGAACGGCGCCCTGATGGGCGGCAGGATGAGCGAACTGAGCAACCATATCCGCAAAGATGTAGTAGAAGTGGTGGGGAGGTTGACCAGCTTTGAACTATCGGAGATGAACAGTTTCAAAGACCAGTATATCGCGGCCCTTTTTCTACCCCATACCGATCTGGGGCTGTTCCCTGCCACGGCCGTGCGATTAAACGAGTCTGCCAGGTAACAGACTGGTGATTACAACCATGTTGAGATGATAATTACCTGTCTGTTGGCTGATTTATGATGTATTGGAGGCATCTTAAGCCCCTCATTAATGTATTCCCATTCAAAAATTTTAACTGTAGAATGCAATTATGGTGGAAATCTAATTAATTATGTTTACGGATTAACAAGCTAGGATTAAACATGCCTGCAAAACATGACATAGATAGCAAAAACAATCTCATTACAACAACTTGGCATGGTGAAGCGACAGATAGTGAAATGATTGATGCCATCAATAAATATCAACAAGAGATTAAGAGTAACCCTGATTATCTTGTTTATAACGAAATTGTCGACCTCAGTGAAGTTGGGGGCAGGCACATAACTATTGGAGGAATGAAAACGATTGCGCAAATAGCAGCAAGAACTGATCAAGTAGAAATCCAGACAAAACTTGCATTGATTACAAATCCATCTCCTCTAACATATTTCCTTGCCCGCATGTATGAAGCATATCGGAACCTTTTTACCCCAAATAATAGTAAAGCGATAAAAGTATTCAAAAATGCATCTGATGCATATGAATGGCTCGGCATGAATACCTAACTTTTATCCAAGTCTAACCCACTAACCGAGACGTGAGACCATATTTATAGATGGCTTGCGGACATCATAATAAACCAGCTGCCCTCCAAGCTTACGATGTCTCTTTATCCTAAATAATTATAGACTTATAATTTCTTGCCAAGATCTTAAATTTGGAGAGTTAGTCCATTACTGAAACGAGGAAATCCGGACAACCTGTTCAGGCAGGCAACGCCATGCCCTGCTCCAGACAAACAACCATGGCCCGGACCGGGCAAACCGCAACACACAGGCCGCAGCCACTGCATTTTTCCGGCTCAAAGGGCACCGCCATATCGGGTCGGCTGATGCTAAGAGCGCCGGTCGAGCAGATACCGGTGCAGGCCCCGCACTGGAAACATTTCTCATCATCACGGCGAATACTGGCCGCGACCCTTTCAACCTTGACCCCCACCGACTTCAAATAACTGAGTCCTTCGTCCACCTTGGCCTTGTGACCGATCAATTCCAGGACCAGGAGTCCTTCCTGCTGCATGTTTATATCGGCCTTGAGGATATTAAATTCAACCTCATACTCTTTAACCAACTTACAGATGATGGGCTGGTCGATATTTTCTTTTGGGAATTTCAGGACAAAAATACGGTTATACATGTTCTTTCACCTCAAAGATCTTATCTAGTTCAGCCAGTAGATCATTAATATCTCCGACTGTCGTCAGAGTAACCAGTTGGGTGTCATCTAATTCCTCTGCCAATTCAAAACGCTCTTTCTGGGCCTGATATATCGCCGGTCGGCCATCTGATACCGCCTCGGGATCATGGCTTCTGATCTCCAGACGCCGCATAATCTCATCCTCCGGACAAATACAGTGAATGAAAAAAACGTCGGCCCCCAGACGAGCAGCCAAATCTCTGAGCCGATCACGCTCAACCCGGCTCTGGTAAGAGGCGTCAAGAACCACCGACCGAGCGGCCCGAACTTCCTGCTCGGCCCTGGTCAACAGGGCATCGTAAGTCAGCCGGGAAAAATCGCTGCTGTATATCCCCTTATCGAGGGATTCCTGCTGCCCGGCGGTGGGCGCCAGCCCGGCCAGTTCTTTGCGAAGTAGATCCGAATTGTAGTGGGCCATGTTGTGCCGGGCCGCCCAGGCTGCCGCCAGGGTGCTCTTACCAGTGGCAATCAACCCGAAAAACACCCAGATACTATTAACCCCTGGCATAGCTCTCCGCCAATTTGAAATAGCGGCCGGCCTGTTCCAGACAGGTCGCCTTGGTGGTCTCATCAACCTCCGGGGCATGGGCGGTGAAAAGCCCGATCTTGCCCCGCACATACGCCCGGTAACACTTGTAAAAATTCAGCATGGCGCGAAGACCGGAATCACCAGCCTGCTCGACAAAGCGGTCAATGAAGAAGTCTGACATCTGCTTAAGCCCGTGGTAATCGAGGTCCATAGCCAGAAAGGCCACATCGCTGGCCACATCGCAGTAGCGTAATCGACGGTTAAATTCAATACAATCGAAAACATACACCTTATCGGCCAGGCAGATGTTAGTTGCGTGGAGATCTCCGTGGCAGTCGCGAATTCGTCCTGTCTCCTGCCGCTGCCGGAAAAGATCATCTCTGGCCAAGAAATCTTCTGCATACAAACTGATTGTCAAAAAATCTTTCCTGCTTAAAGCTGAGCCACCTATAAATTTTTCTGTCTGCTGGAAATTCTCTCGAATATTTCTGCCAACGGAATCTGGGCTACCTGACTCGGTTATCTCGGAGCCACTATCACCGGTCTGATAAAAAGGGACCAGAATATCTATGACCTGATCAAGCATCTCCGAGGTCAGCTTTCCGGAAGAAATGATATTGTTCATCATCCCTTCATCCGGCATTCTGGCCATTTTCACAGCATATTCTACCGTCTTGCCAGAATCACCGCCCACATAAAAACGTCCACCCCTGTTCTTTATGGGAACAACTTCCAGATATATATCCGGACACAACCTGCGGTTAAGGCGCAACTCCTCCCCACAGTAATACTTTCTTTTCGCAAGGGAGGTAAAATCAAGGAAGCCGAAATCAACCGACTTTTTTATCTTATAGACATAATCGTCGGTGAGAAACACATATGAGATATGAGTTTGCAGGAGGGTTATCTCACCAGTTTGGTGCGGATACGCTTCGGAATACTTGAGAAAATCAATATAACTCGGCAAATTATTCTCAACTTAAAGTGGGTTTTCAGTACACCTTTTCACTTGGGTCGCATTAATAGGCATAACCGAAATCACCCTTGAACCGCTCGGCTAGAGCCTCTGGTTCCATAAAGTGATTTTGGGTGCCATGCTCCTCGATTTTGATGGCACCCATCAGGGCCGCCAAACGTCCGGTGGTGTCCCAGTCCATATTATTCATTATTCCGTAAAGCAGTCCTGCCCGGTAAGCATCGCCGCAACCGGTCGGATCTTCCATCTTGGCCACTTTAGCTACCGGAATTTCCAGTTTTTTACCATCCGCCCAGATAAGAGATCCCTGCCCACCCCTTGTAACAATCAGAGCTTTGAGCCGTTCCGCAATCTGGTCTTCTTTCAGCCCGGTTTTGTCTTCTATCAATTGCCACTCATAATCATTGACGGTAAGCCAGGTGGCCTGCTCAATAAATTTCAGCAACTCATCACCGTCAAACATCGGCAACCCCTGGCCCGGATCGAATATAAAGGGGATTCCCGCCTCAACAAACTGCTTGGCATGCTGAATCATACCGTCCCGTCCATCCGGGGAAATTATACCGATGCTAACACCAGTAGCCTGTGAGACCTTGTTTTCATGGGCGAAGTTCATAGCGCCGGGATGAAAAGCGGTAATCTGGTTGTCATCCAGATCGGTGGTTACAAAAGCTTGGGCGGTAAAGGTGTTGTCAATCTGTTGGACATGATCACGCTTGACCCCACACTTGTCCATCCATTCTGCATAGGCGCTAAAATCTTGCCCGACCGTACCCATTGGCAGAGCGTGGCCACCGAGCATATTAAGATTGTAGGCAATGTTTCCGGCACAACCACCGAACTCACGCCGCATCTCTGGCACCAGAAAACTGACGTTTAAGATGTGCACTTTATCCGGCAGGATGTGGTTCTTGAAACGGTCATGAAAAACCATGATATTGTCAAAAGCAAACGACCCGCAAATAAGTGCACGCATGGCAATGTAACCCCTCTGATTTCTTATCGACCCTACTGAATATGTTTATGCAGGCCCGCTAAATATAAAGGGCCCGGGGGAAAACCCCGAACCCTTTTTGATATTATGGTGCCGGAGGTCGGAATCGAACCGACACGGAGTTGCCCCCGCTGGATTTTGAGTCCAGTGCGTCTACCAGTTTCACCACTCCGGCAATTTTCAACAATTGTTAATCAGCCAATCAGACTGGGATGCACTATAGAGGAATTCCCTTTATTATGTCAAGCAAAACGGCTTAGTCTTCTACCTGGATTCTAAACCGCATATTTCACCAGTCGAGATGCCCGATTGCGAAACGCTCGATAGGCAAAGTATAAGGTTTTCAGCAGGTAAGCGGCCAGAGGGAGACTCCGATACTTTAGTATGCTGAAAGCCCTATACAGCAGATTCTGGACAATACCCCCCTGAGGGGTGCTATACGGATATATCGGCTG
>DAOVJK010000057.1 GCA_030673265.1 Pseudomonadota bacterium
CGGCTGGCCCGCAGGGTGAGTAGTTTCGAAGTCTGCACTATCTGAAAAACAAACCATGTATTCCGTTTGATACAAACAGTGACCTTGATATTCCACAGCATACCAAAGGTTTAACATCCAAGTACAACAAGTTAAAATGACTTTTCAAAAATACTCATGAAATATGCGGGCTAATCTTGAATCTACCCGATTGACATCCCCAGCCAGCCACTCCTACCCGCAGTTAGCATCTTCCAGCGACTTCCAGACCAACCAACTTTGATCGGCCTGCGACAATATGCCACATTATCAAAGATGTCACATCGTGGTATCTTCAACAATAGAGAGGGGTGGTTCTAAATATAGTAAAATTGCCATTTGTCTGCAGCTTATTACAAATGATTGAAAAAAATAGACAAAGGAGATGTGTGTGCGATATTTTTTGCTAGTTATGTCGATTATCCTAACACCCGCTTGGCTGAATGCGGCCGAATTACAAGAGACACTTGATGAAGTAGTGGTGACGGCCTCACGGGTGGCAGAAAAAGTAAAAGAAGCACCGGTAACCATCAATGTCATTGATAATAAGGAAATTGAGAAAGTTAAATTTCGTAGCGCTAGCGAAATTTTAACCAGGCTCCCAGGAGTTATTACACAAGACCTTTCGGGTGGCTCAGAACTTACTTCCATTAGGGTTCCGACAGGTTTTACCAATCCTTATACAATTGTTTTGCTTGATGGTGTCCCAGTAAGCAGCTATGGCTCAGGCAGCGCCGGCCAGTTTTCCGAGATCAACAACGACAATATTGCCCGGGTTGAGGTAATAAAAGGCCCAGCCTCCGCACTCTACGGCAGTAATGCCATCGGCGGGGTTATAAATATAATCAGTAAGGACCCCAGCCCAAAATCGCAAGTGAAGCTCTGGAGTGAATACGGAAAAGGGGACATGCTGCGTTCCGGTGTCTCCGGCAGCGGCAGCGGGGAAAAAATGAGTTTCAACGTTGATGCCAACTATTTGGATAGTGAGGGCTGGCGTGACAACTCCGCTTATGATCAAAAATCCAGCACCGTAAAATTGCAATTTCTGCCTAATAATGCATCTTTGATTGCGTTCAAAGTAGACTATTTGACTTCAAATGTCGAAAGGCCCGGAACTTTATCTAAAGAAGATTTTGAGACTGACTGGCAACATAGCAAGTATGATATCACCTACAATGATAAAGAGAAGATTGCCCCCTCTCTCACCTACAATCACTTCTTCGACCAGGCTGAATTTAAGGCAACCTTGGCCCTGCGGGATATTGAGTCTGAGGGAATTCCTACATATGGAATCAGGTATAGTCGGACAGGGTTCCCAGCTACATATTATCATTCTGGCAGATTTGACCAAAATGAAGATCAGGCAGCCAACTTACAGTTCCTATACAGCCATAGTTTCAATAAACAGAGCAGTAAAATCATAGTTGGCCTGGATGGTGAGCAAGGTACCAAAAAGGCAGACAAGACTCCAATAACCCCTATTCTGCAAAACGCCGCATCTTCTGAAGACGATTACACCACTGGTGACAAGTATATCTCTTACACCTTGGGAACTATTGTGTATCCCATAACGACTCCTTACGAGTCGATTGAAATTGACACCGAAATTTATGCTCCATTTATACAATATCAGTTCTCTCCGGTTGATAAAATGAAGATTACTGCTGGAGGCCGTTATGATTCAGCAAAGTATGATGTAGATGTTAAAATTGATGAAAGTGGGACAAAATCAAGCGGAGAACAAGAATTTACAGCGTTCAGCCCCAAGCTTGGAGCAACTTACGATTTTACATCGAGGATAAACACCTATTTTTCATACTCTCAAGGCTTTGTGGTACCCACCACAAGTCAACTATTTACCGCAGGAGATGCATCTAACCCAAATCTGGAAGCCGAAGAAGCAGAAAACTATGAAATTGGTATGCGTAGTTCTTTCTTGGACAACAAATTAGGTTTGGATCTTGCGATTTATACCATGGATGTAACCAACAAGATCGTAAGTAGCGGTACTTCTTCTTGGAGCAGCGACCCTTATATAAACGCTGGAGAAACATCACAGGATGGTCTTGAGGCAACAGCGGTTATCATACCTTTAGATATGGTGAGGTTGACCTTAGCTTATTCCTTTGCTGAGAGTAAATACGATGTTTACTCGCTGGCCCAGCCTGAATACAACGGCAAAGATACGCCGATGTCCCCAAAACATCGATTAAATGCCCGCCTGGCCGTAATGCCTATAAAGGGCCTGGAAGTTGAGCTGGAGATGGATGAGGTCTCCACCCAGTATCATGACACTGCCAATGAATTTGAGTACTCCAGACCAACCCTCTTTCACTTGCGAACCACTTATGACAAGGAGCAGTACTCAGCATGGATTCATATTAAAAACCTTACCGACCAGACTTACGCAACACGTATAGGTGGAAGTGGTACTGTGGAAGATTTATCGTTTCACCCCGGTGAGCCCCTTTCTGTTTTTGCCGGGCTGTCATACAAGTTCGGCGGTAGCAGTAATTAATGGATGAAGTACGGAGTCAAAAGATGAAGAGACATATATCGCCCTGTTGCCTGGCTCTGGCAGCTGCCCTGATATTGACCATGTCGTCTAGCTCAGCCTTGGCCACGGTTATAGCACCATTGCGCCTTTCTCCCGCTCCTGTGCTGAATGCGGAAGACTGCGAGGAACACCCGGGCCAACCGGTCAAGGCCTCGGCCAAACGGGGCCGAAACGGAAAACCGAGCGGGAAGCCAGACCAACAACCGGCCCTGGAATCGGAACATCGTCCCCAGCCGGTTCGAACCTATTATTTTAACGAGCATCGACGCCTTGCCGAGATAGAAGCCTTTGTCCGCCGCCCGGACGGCACGATTACCCAGCCGACCCTGCAGTTGGGGGTCAACCCGAAGCTTTCTTTTCCGACACCTTTTGGAGAGGGTCCCGGTCATGGGGCCAATAATGTTTACCTGCTTGAGCAGGGCGTGGAAGACCAGATCCTGGTGGTTCGCATCGCGCAGTGGATAACCATGCACCATAGCTGCGGTTGGGGCCATGAACATAAATTCAACCCGGAGCGGACCACCCCCCAGGCCCTGAACACTCTACCCCTGGAGATCGTCATCGATGATCTCTGGGACCCAAATTTCCACGCCAAAGTAACCACCGGCCAAGAGCTGACCATTACCGTCCTGAACTATGGCAAACCATTATCTGGAGCCAAGGTCCAGGTCCAGAGCGAACAGAAGTGGGTCAAGGAGGTAATCACCGGTAAAGACGGCACCGCCACCCTGCAGTTGATCAGAGACTATTACCCGACCAAGTGGAGTGATTTCCACCGGAGCCGCCGTGGAGAATTCCTGGTGACCGCCTCCTATGAGGCCGCAGAGCAGGGAATGTTCCGGGACCATAAATATCAGCGGGTCCAGTACCTGACCACCCTGCCTTGGCAATAGTCCCCGGCCCGGGCTGACTATTCATCCTATAGCCTGGGCTTGATCATCACCTTGCTCGGCTTCACCCTCACCGGTGGCGGGGTCTACTTCTACCGGGAAAGGCGCAAAAAACCCTACCGGGGGATTTCCCTTGAAGGATAGCGTCATGGGCAATTTTCGCAAAGCAATCAACCACGCCAATATAAGCCGTTTTCGCTTATATCTGCAGGCGGCCTCATTTGTCCTCCTGATCTACGGCGGCTATCTGGCCATCAACATCGGTGACCAGCTCCCGACCTTTGGCTGTATCTTTTCCGATCTTCGTGGTGGCTCCTGCTATCTCTACGGTTTTCAGCATCAGATGGGTAGCCCCTGGAGTAGTTACCTGTCCGGGCGCGGGATTGGCATGCTCGTCGGCCTTCTGACTTTTATTGGCTTTTTCATCGTCTTCAACAAGGCCTGGTGCGGATTCATCTGCCCCCTGGGTACCATCCAGGACTGGCTCACCGGTCTCCGCCGCAAGTTCGGGATCAGGTACAGCAACTATTCAGAGCCGGTCTTTCAAAGACTGAGCAAAATAAAATATATCCTCCTGGCCCTGTTGATTCTGATTCCCATGGCTATCGGCAACTCATTTTTCGGCCTGCCCAAACTGGACCATGATTTCGGCATCCCCTTTTGCATGATCTGCCCGGGCCGCACAGTCTTCCCTCTGTTCAGCGGCGACTTTTCGCAATTGGCCCTTGATATGAGCTCCATAACCAAGATGGTTTTCACCACCCTGGGCCTGCTGATAACCGGGCTCTTTCTGGCCGGGTCCTTTATCAAAAAACGCTTTTTCTGTCTGTTCTGTCCCATGAGCGCCTTTCATTACATCTTTGCCAAGGCGGCTCTGCTGCGGCTCAGTAAGGACGGCTCCAAATGCACCCGCTGCGGCAACTGCTATCGGGCCTGCGATGTCGGCATCAGAGCTATTGCCGATGATCTGGACCATAAAAATATCGTCAAGGATGATTGCATGATGTGTTTCAAATGTGTGGAGATGTGCCCGGAAGAGGGTTGCCTGGAGGTCAAATTCCTGGGTTTACCGATTTATGAATCCACGGAAGAGGGATTTTTTAAGCGCATGCAGAGGCTTAACAATGCAAAGTGATGTAGATAAACGATTTACCAGAATGCAAAAGGCCACCGGGCTCCACCTGGCCATGGAGGCAGAGGAAACTCTGCAACGACTCAAGGAGTTCCCGGACAACCCCGAGCCCATGGCCTATTTTTACGACCTTTTCCATAATCTTTATAAAAACGGCCACACGCTGCCGACTGACAAAAAAATCATCGGCACCATGTGTCTGCAGGTGCCGGACGAACTGATCTACGCGGCTGGGGCGGTACCCATGCGGATGTGCAGCGGCGCCTATGCCTACGATCAGGTGGGGGCTGAGTTCATGCCGGCCAAATCATGCCCGGTGGTTAAAGCCACCACCGGGATGCTCCATGTCAATCAGACCTTGTGGGGCGAGTCCGTAGCCTCAGTGGTAGTGCCCACTACCTGTGATCAAAAGAAGAAATGCGCTGAAATGCTGAAAGATATGGGTTACCCGGTCTACATTTTGGAGATGCCCTCGGCTAAAGACAGCGATGCGGCCAGGTTCTACTGGCAGGAATCGGTCAAGAAATTCGCCCTTGATCTGCAGCAGATAACCGGCACCAAAATTACTTCCGCCAAACTCCAGGCCGTAATAACTGACATGGCAGAAAGTTCCCGCCTGTTCCGCAAGCTTAACGACCTGCGCAAAGCAAAAACACCGCTGATCTTCGGCAAAGATATTTTCCTGGTGACCAGCGCTTATTTTATCGATGACCTGACCAGCTGGCAGCAGGCAGTGCGCAAACTCATTGAGGACCTGGAAGAACGTCACAAGAATGATATTGCCATCAGTAACCGCCAGGCTCCCCGGCTTCTGCTAACCGGCTCCCCCCCAATTTTCCCCAATCTTAAGGTGCCGATCCTGGTCGAGCAGGCTGGCGGAATTATCGTGGCCGACGAGGTCTGTTCATCAAACCGGCTGCTCTACGATACCGTGGCCTATGACGAAACCAATCTCAACGACATGGTGCCGGCCCTGGCCGACCGCTACCTCAAACCCTGTACCTGCCCCTGTCTCACCCCAAATACCGATCGCAACCGGAAACTTGAGGAAATGATAAAAAGCCATGAGGTCGAAGGTGTTGTCTATCAGGCCTTTTCCGGATGTCTGCCCTACGAGATGGAACAGAAGCAGATCAGTAACACCCTGGATGAGGTCGGGGTGCCGATGCTCTACCTGGAAACCGACTACAGCAACGAGGACCTTGGACAGCTCTCAACCAGAATTGAAGCCTTTATCGAATCGATCAAGGCCCGAAGGAGGAAAAAATAATGGACTATTTTGCCGGCATCGATATCGGCTCCACTACTATCAAGATCGTCTTAACCGACAGCGAAGACCGGATCATCGGCCAGCACTGCCAGCCAACCGGCTGTCATTTCCATAAAAACACCCTGGCCGCCTTTGAGGGTCTTCTGGCCCGGGAAAAGATCGCGCGGAAAGAAGTGGCCTATATTTTTTCTACCGGCTATGGCCGCAAGCTTTTTAAAGAGGCGGATGAGTCGATCAGTGAAATCTCCGCCAATGCCATGGGCGCCAATAAGGCGGCAGAAAAATTCGGTAAGGTCAAGACCATTATCAATATTGGTGGTCAGGACCTCAAGGTCATTGGCCTCGATGAAGACGGCCATGTTAAAAATTTTACCATGAACGATAAATGCGCCGCCGGCACCGGCCGGTTTCTGGAAATGACCGCCCGCAACCTGGAAATGGATGTGGCGGAACTGGGGGCTTGTCACAAGCAGGCCAAGGGAGTGCCGCTGACCATTAACAGCACCTGCACAGTCTTTGCCGAATCGGAGATCATCAGTCTGCTGGCCAACGGTAATGGCAAAGAAGAACTGGTGGCCGGCATTCATTATTCCATCGCTCGGCGGATTAGCCGTCTGGCGAAGAGGGTCGGCATTGAAGATATGGTGTTTTTTGACGGCGGCCCGGCCCTCAATGAAGGATTGATTGAGGCCCTGGAGACCGAGTTGATGCACAAGATTGTGGTCCCGGAATTTCCGCAGATGACCACGGCCTTGGGCGCGGCCCTGATTGCCCGGGAGACCTTCTATTATCTTGAGGATGTTGCCAATGGCTGAGTTTGACGCGGCAGGTCTTTTTGCCCTGGGGTTGGTTTATGGCGCCACGGTCTGCAGCATGACCTGCCTGTCGTATATCGGCCCTTATCTGCTGGGGACCGGCAATGGTTTTCGGGACGGAGTGATCAGTTCTCTCTCCTTCGGTCTTGGCAAAATATGCTGCTATGTTTTTCTCGGTGGCCTGGCTGGCTATCTCGGCCAGAAACTGACTTTCAGCCCGGCCCATACCTGGGCAATGGGCATGACTTTAATCGCGGTTGCCCTCTCCATGCCCTTTGTGGCGAAGCGGGGTTGCCGGAATAAATGCCATCAGGGCAGCAAACGTGCCTCACTCCTGACCCTGGGTGCGGCAACCAGTCTGGTTCCCTGCCCGCCGGTAATTGCCATCCTGACTCTGGCCGCCGGCCAGGGATCAATGGTAGCCGGCATGGGCTTCGGACTCTTTTATGGGTTGGGCATTATCATCTCACCATTGCTGCTGGTCGGCGGTGGCCTGGCCCTGATCTCCGACAAACTTCGTCGGGAGGTAAAAAGTTTCATGCCGGTTATCCAGGGTCTGGCAATGACCATCATGATTCTAATGGGCGCGAATATAATTTACGGGGGCATTCGCTAATGGACTGGCTTAAATATGCTATTGACTACGGGATTATCGGGATCTTGCTGGTAATGAGCTTTGTGGCAATCAGTGTCGGTATTGAAAGATATCTGCTGCTTAGCAAGGTAAAGATCGCTGATTACAGTGACCGGAAAAGTCTGGAACTTGAATTGACCAACAGGATGCACCTGATCGCCACCATCGGCAGCAGCGCTCCATATATAGGTCTTCTCGGGACGGTTCTCGGGATCATGCTGACTTTTTATTCCATGGGCAAGGCCGGTTTCATGGACACCAATAAGATCATGGTCGGCCTGGCCCTGGCTTTAAAGGTCACCGCCGTCGGTCTAATGGTCGCAATTCCGGCGGTCATTATTTACAACCTGCTACTCAGGAAAATAAAGGTTCTGGTTATGCAATGGGAGATAAACGATGGACGACAGCGGATTTGACTCTATAAACATCATCCCGCTGGTTGATGTGATGCTGGTGCTCCTGACCATTGTCCTGACCACCTCGACCTTTATTGCCGTCGGAGCCATTCCCGTGGAGTTGCCCAAGGCGGCAAGCTCCACCGCCACACCCCTTAAAACCGCAACCGTGGAGATCGACAGACAGGGCCTTCTCTATCTGGACGCGGAACCGGCCAGTCTCGATAAACTGCGTCAGGAACTGACTCAAATAGACAAAAAAACGCCCATCATGATCCGGGCCGATAAATCTATTGCCCTGGAGATATTTGTTGAGGTGATGGACCTGGTGAAAGGATTGGGTTTTACCAAGGTGAGCTTGCAGACTGAGGCAGTGAAATGAATAATAATTTCAAGAGCTTGACTATCTCTGGTCTTTTGCATGGGGCTATCCTCTGCTCGTTTATGTCGGTGGGAACCCTGGTACCGGCAGCTGATATGGGCCAGGTAATTGATTTCAGTCTGGTGGAACGATTTGGCGCTCCGCAAAAGCAAGCGGCCCCAAGTCCCCCGGCCATAAAGGCGCCACCCACCCTTAAGCCTGTTGCAAAAGCATCTAAAACCCCTATAGTTGCAAAAATCTCGGTTCCGGTCCCAGCAGAAGAACTCCTTGCTGAAAAAGAGCTAACCCCGGAACCGGTGGCCGATGATCCGCTCGTAGCTGAAAACATAATTGCAGAAGTAGTCAATGAGGCAGAAACCGCCCCCTCGCCTGAGATAATAACTGCCGCCGCTCCGACACCAACAACGGAAAGCCATGACCAGCTAGCAGGCGCTGCAAACCCAGACGTCTCTGAAAAGGGGTTCGTAAAAGAACTCTACGTTAAAGCAAACTTTCACTATATTAAAGACAATATCCAAAAAGGAATCGCTTATCCGCGCATTGCCAGGAAAATGGGCTGGGAAGGAAAGGTAATCGTGAGTTTCGTGGTTGATAAGGATGGCAAGATCCAGAATGTGCTCATTGTCGAAAGTTCCGGCTTTGCCGCACTGGACAAGAACGCAATCGCAACCATAAAAAAGGCGGCTCCTTTCCCCTGCCCTACTGTCAGTGCTAAGCTGGTGGTGCCGGTTGTTTACCGATTGGCGTAAAATTAATTGAGCTGATATCTGTCAATTTTTATACAGATACAGAGATATTGAAATTCCCCGGCACAAGACAGGGAGGAACCTCCGTTTTGAAACTTGTACTACGATTCCTCACCCTCAGACTGTTACTAGCGCAAAGGTGCCCCGCCTCCGGTTTTCCTCAAAAACCAGCTCAACACCGGCAAGCAACCCTTTAGCGGCCAGTCTTTTCAGGTTTACATTACCAGGCCCGCGCAACACCGATTGATCCTTAGCAGCCACCCGCAATTCCAGGCGACCGGAACCTTTCAATCCTGCCAGAGCGGTCATTACCTTGCGATACAGGTTTCTGGCCAAAACCAATTCCCCAAAGGCTGGATGATAGGGGCCGGCCACAATATCAGCCTGCAGGCCGTCAGTTTCCTGCAAACCGATCCGCACCACCCTGACCCCATTTGCATCAAGTATTTCCTTGACTCGGCCGCTGATGGCCACCGCTTTGGCCAAACCTAAGGGGCGGTAGTCGCCGGATCTGTATTCATTCTCAAGCTCACTACCCTTAAGAACCACCGCCGGATAGATCCGAGCCAGATCAGGCCGTAAAGATGCCAGCCGCTCGACTCCCTTAAAGATCAGGCCTGACCGATCACCGGGCAGACCGACCATTAGCTGGACTCCAACCTCAAGCCCACCATCCTGCAAACATTTAATGGCCCGTTCCGAATCTGCACCATTATGGCCTCGCCCACTGGCGGCCAACACCGCATCATCCATGGACTGTACCCCCAGCTCAACAATACCGACCCCGTGTGATTTAAGGAACGCTGTAATATCCGGGTCGATATAATCTGGACGGGTCGAAAGTCTGATCTGATCGACCTCGCCATTTTCGAGAAAGGGCTGCACCGCCCCCAACAATTCCCGCTGCCGGGCTTCAGACAGACCGGTAAAACTACCGCCGTAAAAAGCCACCTGTACCCCCTGACGGCTTGTCCGACGGGGACGGTGCAGATGTGCCAAGATCTCTGCCCGAATCAGGTCTGCATCGACAGCCGGCCCGGCTGGTTGCCCGGTGATCGCATGTTGATTACAGAACACACAACGGTGAGGGCAGCCCTGGTGGCTTATAAAGAATGGGATAACAAAAGGTCGGGGCATCTGACCGGATCTCAAGGTTAAGGTAGAATATCTAAGTCGGTAAATTTGACCAGGGCCTCAGCAGCAGCCTGTTGCTCCGCCTCCTTCTTACTGGTCGCTTTACCATAGGCCAGCACCTCACCCCGGAAACGAACGGATACCGTGAAGATCTTCTGGTGATCCGGCCCTTCGGCATTTTCGACAACGTAAACCGGCGCCTCGTTGTATTTTTCCTGGGTCAACTCCTGCAAACTGCTTTTGGCATCGGCCAGATGCATTTTATCTTTCTGGGTGTCGAAACATGTAACAAAATGGCGGCAGACAAAATCAGCGGCCGCGCCATACCCACCGTCATGGAAGATCGCGCCAACCACAGCCTCATAAGCACAGGACAAAATCGAGGGCTTGCTGCGACCGTTAGAGGAATCCTCGCCCTTGCCAAGGCAGAGATAACGCCCGAGGGAGATCTTCTCCGCCATTTCGGCCAGATGGCCTTCATTGACCAGCATGGCCCGTAATTTGGTTAACTGCCCCTCCCGCATGGCCGCATATCTCTCGAAAAGGGCATGGCCAATGGTCAGGTCAAGGACTGCGTCACCCAAAAATTCCAGCCGCTCGTTATCACAATCCTGGCGGCCATCATGCTCAAAAGAGAATGACCGATGGATCAAGGCAAGCTGCAATAGCCCCAGGTCCCTGAAACCATATCCCAGATCTTTTTGAAGCCCGTTGAGCGGACCTTTATTGCTTTCTATGAGTGAACTTAAAAGTTCCATAATTTAAATCCGCATATAAGTTGAAGTTTGCGATAGGGTCCCCCCCCGCTCACCAATTTAATGAACAAGAGAGGCCGCATCCGCCAGACCATATCTTTTATACATCTTTACACTTGTCAAAAGCTCAAAACTATGTTTAAAATTGGGCCGCATTAAGAATGGAAAATGGCGGCGTAGCCAAGTGGCTAAGGCAGAGGTCTGCAAAACCTTTATTCATCGGTTCGACTCCGATCGCCGCCTCCAGAAATAACAAAAGGCTGGTCTTTCGACCAGCCTTTTTTTTCGTTTGGCACCGACTACTTAAGCCAACACCCCTACTTCAGGAACGGCAGTAATTCTTTGAACTCCGGGGTGCCGGCCCTGTGCAACAACTCATAGATGATCATCTCGGTATTACCAACCGTGGCCCCCAGCTCATTAATCCTGGCCAGGCCGGTTTCGTAGTTGCCCACCGTTCTCGATGACACACCATCAGCCGGAACCCAGACCCTGTAACCTGCCTTCAGAGCCCCCATAACCGTCTGATAAATACAGATATGGGTCTCTACCCCACAAATTATTAAGGTGTTGATTTCCCGGGGCAGCTCCTTGATCCTTGCCTTGATCGCCGGATTGGCAAAGCAGTCAAATTCCATCTTATCAAGGGGAACCACATCGCCAAGCTCGGCCTGAACTGCTGGTAATAACTCGCCGATCCTTGCCGCATATTGGGTTGTCGCCACAATGGGAATCTTCATGACCTCGGCCGCCTTCATCAACAGGGACGCATTTCTGGTCATCTCCTCCCGGCCATTAATCACCGGCATGAGGCGCGCCTGGATGTCAACCACCATTAACGCGCAGGATTCAGGGCGCAGATGGGCCAGTTCTTTCATTATTATCACCTTATTTCCGAAAAGATATTGAGACAAATCACTAATTATCATTAAATTGGTTACTGTAAAAAAAATACTGCGCATAACCCAAGGGAGCAAGGCCAATATGTTGATTAAAGATATCCTGAAAACCGCCCCGGCTGATTCCAGCATGGAAATAAAAGGCTGGGTTCGGACCCGCCGTGACGCTAAAGGGTTCTCCTTCATTGAGATCAATGACGGGTCCTGCCGACTAAATTTACAGGTCGTGGCCCAAAGTGGCATGAAAAATTTCGATTCGCTGGTGCTCAAATTGACCACCGGCTGCGCTGTTCGCTTCACCGGCAAACTGACTTCATCTCCAGCCAAAGGTCAGGAGGTAGAGTTTCTGGCCGATGACCTAGAGGTGTATGGCTGGGCACCGGCAGAATCCTATCCCCTGCAAAAGAAAAGACACTCCTTTGAATTTCTCCGGGACATCAACCATCTCCGGCCCCGCACCAATAGCATCGCTGCCGTCATGAGAATCCGCAGTAGCCTTGCCATGGCCGTGCACCTCTTTTTTCACGAGCAAAGCTTCATTCAGATCCACACGCCGGTGATAACCACCAGCGATTGCGAAGGGGCCGGAGAGATGTTCACCGTCACTACTCTTGATCCACTGGCAAAGGTCAGCAAGCCCCCTTACTCGGCAGATTTTTTCGGGCGACAGGCTGGCCTGACCGTCAGCGGCCAACTTGAAGCAGAGGCCTATGCCCTGGCTCTGGGCCGGGTTTACACCTTTGGCCCAACCTTTCGGGCCGAAAATTCAAACACCAGCCGCCACCTGGCCGAATTCTGGATGATTGAACCGGAAATGGCCTTCTTCGACCTGCAGATGAGCATTGATCTGGCCGAAGACTTCCTTAAATATCTGGTCAATCATGCCCTTGACAATTGTCAGGAGGACCTGGAGCTTTTCGAGAAATTTGTCGATAAAAATCTAAGGACCAGACTTGAAACGGTCATCACCGATAAATTCGCCCGCGTATCCTATAGCGAAGCCATCGAAATTCTTAACGCTTCAGGCCAGACCTTCGCATATCCGGTCGCCTGGGGCACGGATCTGCAATCGGAACATGAACGATTCCTGACCGAGGTGGTCTTCAAAAAACCCACGGTGGTCACCAATTACCCCGCCTCAATCAAACCGTTCTATATGCGCCTGAATGAGGACGAGAATACCGTGGCCGCAATGGACGTTCTATTACCATCAATCGGCGAGATAATCGGCGGCAGCCAACGGGAAGATCGATATGAAGTTTTAGAGAATAGAATGACCGAGCATGGTGTCGACCTGGATGATTACCAATGGTATCTGGATCTGCGCCGCTATGGCTCAGCCCCCCATGCCGGTTTCGGCCTGGGATTTGAACGGCTGGTGCAATTTATAACCGGCATGGCCAATATCAGAGATGTCATCGCCTTTCCACGAACACCGGGCCGAGCCTAGCCCGCATATTTCACCAGTCGAGATGCCCG
>DAOVJK010000138.1 GCA_030673265.1 Pseudomonadota bacterium
ATCGTTACTCAGGCATTTTTCGGCATCGGCTATGGCTATAACCCGGCACCCTGCCTGATTAAGGCCGAAGAGGGCGGCCTTGGCCAGATTGCCGAAGCCCTGGACCGCGATGGTTGCCTCGGTTGGTTTGATCTGCAGGGATTCCAGCATGGCCAGTGTTGCGGCGGCGACTCCGTAGCCAGCCCGCAGACGACCCAGGGTGAAATCACCGATGGTCTCGGACAGCACTTTGGAGCGCTCAATGAAATAATCCAGTCCCCAGCCTTGGGCCGAGGCGATTGCCATCTTGACCGAGGGAATGGCATGAAGGGCGGCTGTCGCCTCTAATTCGGCCATATCAATATTCAGATCCGGGCCCATCGAATAGATAGTTTTAATATAGGGGCTGATGGCCTGCAGAAAACGACCGACTGCAGCTAGCTTGCCAGGGGAGGCCGGGTCGTAGTCAATCCCGCACTTGGCCCCGTCCACCCGCAGATCGGCGATTCGCATTTTACGGGTCATGTTGCGGGCCATTTCGGTCAGATGCTCTCGGGACAGGCCGATTTGGACCCGCATGCCGCCCGCGCAGATCCGGTGGGCGGTTCGATCGATGACCAGCCAGCCCTTGTACCCCTCAAGAGGGTCAGTGTATTCGAGGACAATTTCAGGGCCCATGTCTTGCTCTGGAGTCATATCTATATTTACCTGTTCCCCTTGATCCCGGCTCCTGAAATTCTTTTGGCGGCAAAGGGTTTGTATATCACCTTGCCCAGGGACTTGTCACGGTTCCGGGCGAATATTCTTGCCCCGATTACCTCACGGTTATCGCTACCCCAGTAATTACCCGCCATATCCAGGTCCCAGAATTGTTTTTCGCCCAAGTTCAGATTGTAGGCGAAATTATCATAGATGTTGTTATTGCTGATATCCAGGCGGCCGGTGTTCCAGGGCCGGCCGCTACGGTCAGGCTCGAAAAAATCCCTGATATTCTGTCCCGATGGAACCAGAAAGATCCCTGTTCTGTTATTGGTGATTTCGTTATTCCGGATAATTACCGGACCCTCCATCCTGGTGAATCTGATGCCGATCTTGTTGTTGGTAAAACGGTTGTTCTCGATGGCCAGGTCGGTTCGGCCAAAACGAATCCCCTCATTGTTATCGGTAAATAAGGAATTTCTAACAGATGCCGTTGAAAATTGCACCTGCAGGCCGCTGAATCCGTGCCGGAATTCGCAGAAATTGATTCGGTTGATTTTGGCGGAGGTGTAAATCAGTAGATAAGACCAGTCGCGCCGGGCTGGCTTTGTTTCGGCTGAGGCGAAGGTGATTGGCTGATCCGCAGTACCTTCGGCAATAATGCCCCCTAAAATCCGGAGCTCCGAGTCGCCAGTGCCGTCTTGATCGCGGTCAATTCGTTTGAAGCGGATTGAGGTGCCGGGTATGATGGTTAGAGTCGCAGCCCGACCGATAACCACGACCCCTTCAATGATGATCTCGCCGGACCAGGTCGTGTCATGCCTGATAAGCTGCTCTTTTAAATAAAGAGGGGACTTGTTCGGTCGTTGCTGGCCGAAAGCCTGGCTTGATAATAGCGTGGTAATCGCCATAATCAAAAGGGGCAGCCGGTAGCCGCTATGAGGGATAGATGCGTTCATCGTCATCTCAGTTCGTCAGTCGCTCTTTAAGGTCCGAAAAGGGCATGATCCTCGAGACCGGGATATTGATATTGCTGCGGTTTTCTCCGGGATTAATCCGGATGGCGTGGTTCTGGTTGCCCTCGTAAAGCCCATAATATTCGAGGCGGTCGGGGGCCTCGCCGATCTTCTGCCGGGCCTGCAGATAGTAAAGACCGCCTCCCGGTAATTGGATTCGGTACTGGCCCTGCTGGTCGGTGCGGGCCCGGTTCTCGGTGATCAAGCGCAGGATATGCATCTGGAAAATATCGATGCCCATCGCCGGGTAGGCGGTCACAACCAGATCTGCAACCGGCTGACCGTTAAGGTTGGTGACCCGACCGGTAATAGTCGTCGGTTTGCCAACGATCGCGGTTTGAGCTGCTTCTGGCTGGATATTCCAGAGAGAGGCCTGACGTCTGCTCTCATGGCGGCGACCCTGCGGGTTTACCGCATCTTCAGTGAGGTAAGCTTCAAGGTTGTCACGGGGGTAGCATTCAATGGCCAGTTCACAGAGTTGCTCATCTGCGATTATGACCGGGTTGGTTGCAGGATAGCAGAACAGATCACCCTGCAGCACCGGACCGATGCCAGCCTCGGCTTTTTTCTGACGGGCGACGACCACATAGCTGCCGGGTTCCAGATTGAAGCGGAACCTGCCGTCTGCACCGATGGTGTTGGTAAACAGCCCCATGCCGCGGAATTTACCGTCCTGGCTTTTATAGACCGAGATGACCCCGTGGTCCAGCGCTGCACCTTGATAAGAAACCAGACCGCTGAGGCCCTGGCCCTCTCCGTTAATGCAGACCGGTTCTTGTTCTTCGGACAGGAAAAAGGGTAGCCAGCGATAATCATCGGCAACGGTGATCGGGTTGATGCCATGGTAGGAGAAAAGGCGTTGGCCGCTCAGTTCGCCGGTCGCCGTCAGATAGTAGTTGCCGGGAGGGAGTTCCAGTTTGTACTGGCCGTCCTTTTCACCGGGGCTCGATTTTACATAGGCTTCTTTGCTCACCAGAGATTGATAGTCGGGATAGGCAAAAACCTGACTTTCAGCCACCGGGCCGTGGTCCGAAAAAATCACCCCTTCCACCGTGCCCCCCAGAGCTGTATCCCAACAGGATAGCAATAGGACGAGCAGAAGCGGCATGATTGCCAATCTGATTTTTAATTTATAAGAGGATAACGTGTTACGCATCGCCATAAGTAGTGTACATCGGATGTTTGATAAGCTGATTACCATTACCTTGACCACAGGAATAAATCTTAAAACCCTGGTTTTGGCAAAGGAAAAGATCACTCCGGCGTTGCCGTTGAAGATGACAATAAGTCATAAGGGAAAGTTCACTCCTGTTCCGTAGGTCGGGATGAGACAAGACTCTGATCTGCTTTCGGCCTATTAATCAATGACGCAGATGGGGATTTCCTGTTCATTGCTGCCCTCGAAAAAGGCCCTGATGATCGGCTGGTCTGGTTTAACTACCGAGATTATAAACATGATCAACCGGGAATCCCGGCCAAGGATGGTATCCAGGGTGGTTGGTGTATCTCGGACATAGTCGTGGTCCCAGGCGACTCGGTGCATATGGTAAGAGCCGATCAGTGCCAAGCCCTGCCGTTTGAACTCAGCAACCGCAGAGGATAGTTCTGTCGAGTCAGCTACCCATCCCCGCTTGGCCAGAGGGGTCTCAGAGGCAACTGCATGCTTTTCCATCATTTCGTCCATGAAGCCGCGATGTGGGTCAACTGAACGGGCATTCTTGAGTAAGGGCAAGCAGGCTTTGATGGTTATCCGGTCAGAGGTTTTTTCTCCTGCCAAAAGACCGTAGGCTTTAAGATTGTGCTCCTCGCCTTCCAGGTAGTTGCCCAATAACTTACGGAGACAATGGTCGATGATTTTTTGCCGATGAATTGCCGGCAGGAAAATCGTCAGTTTTCGGGGATTGGTTGTTTGTGCCATTGGTCTCTAAAATTATCGGCAATTATGAGGGGGTAAGGGCGCAATAATAAGTAATTTTGAATAGTTAATATACATTAAAGAGAGTGAACGGGCCAGCAATAATCTCGATGTTGTCATGGCAAGGAAGGCTGTTTTTCTGTTTGACTCTGCCCCTTATAGTCATCTAGAATGTGGGGAGTATCTTAAAACCAGGGTTTGGGTAAGGGATAAGATCTCTCCGGCTCCACTGTTCGTGATGAAAAAGGGTCTCGAAGCGAAGTGCTAAGTCTTTAGTGGTGCTTCCACTGGCTGGGCTTTGCCGTACTTTTCTCAGCCTGCGCTTAGCTGCACCTTAATCGAGTCATTTTTTTTATTGACATAGGCATAGTCGCTTTGTAATGATGTTCTTAAAAACAGAACGAAGAGACAGGATGATTACTGTTCTAAATAGCCTTATAACTTCAAAAACCAGGGTCAAAATCCTGATGCGGCTTTTTTTTAACCCGGATCGGAATGCCTATCTGCGTGAATTGGCCACCGAGTTTAATATCTCATCCGGTCTGGTCAGCGAAGAGCTTAAACAGCTTAAAAAAGCGGGCTTTCTTGAAAGTGAGAAAAACGGCCGCCAGATCCACTTTCGGGCCAACCGGCAGCACCCCCTCTTCTCCGAACTGAACTCCATGGTCAAAAAAGCCCTGGGCATGGATAAAATCATCGATTCAATAGTTGAGCGCCTTGGCAATCTGGAGACGGCCTATCTGGTTGGCGATTATGCTGAAGGCAAGGATACCGGCATCATTGATCTGGTGATGGTCGGAGATATTGATCAGGCGAATCTTTCTGATCTGGTCATAAAAACCGAGAAGCATATCGGTCGGAAGATAAGAACGTTGGCGGTTGACTGTGAAGAATTTGCTTCCATGCAGCAACTGTTCAGTAAAAAACCCATGCTGTTGCTTTGGGAAAACGGGGAATAATCTGGGAGATATGACTGCTATGGCTAATAACTCTGAAATCAATAGTAACAATGTTGTCTGGCATAAGGCCACCGTTACCAGGGAGCGGCGCGAACAGCAGAATGGCCACCGGAGTGTCAGCCTCTGGTTTACCGGCCTGTCCGGTTCCGGTAAATCGACCTTGGCCCACGCGGTCGAAGAGCGTTTGCATCAACAGGGATGCCGGACCTTTGTTTTTGATGGCGACAATGTCCGTCACGGTTTGTGCGGGGATCTTACCTTCAAACAAGAAGATCGATCTGAAAATATCCGGCGGATTAGTGAGATGATCAAACTGTTTCTCGAGGCCGGGGTGATATCTCTCAGCGCCTTTATCTCCCCCCTGCGGATCGACCGGCAAAAGGTCCGTGAACTGATCGGGGATGGCAATTTTTTCGAGATCTATTGTGAATGCCCCCTTGAGGTTTGCGAGGAAAGGGATGTGAAGGGCCTCTATAAGAAGGCCCGTAGAGGAGAGATCAAAAATTATACCGGGATCTCGGCCCCCTATGAGGAGCCGCTGAATCCTGGCTTAAAGGTTAATACCTCCAAGCAGTCTCTGGATGATTGCGTTGAATTGATCCTGACCACGCTTGCCGAAAAAGGGGTGCGGATAAACAGTAATTGTAAAGAGATCGATTCTTAATGGGTAAAAACAGTGAATTAATAGTTCTTGAAGCCGGGCGGTCAGCTCACCATTACTGGCGTGACATTTGGCGCTACCGGGAGCTTTTTTATGTCCTGAGCTGGCGGGACATCACCGTTAGATACAAACAGACCGTGATCGGCATAGCTTGGGCAGTCATCAGGCCTATCCTGACCATGGTTGTCCTCACGGTGATCTTCGGTAAGGTCGCCAAATTGCCGACGGAGGGCGATGCCCCCTATGCGATCATGGTTTACGCCGCCATGCTGCCATGGCAGTTTTTTGCCAGCTCCCTGGCTGGCAGCAGCAACAGCCTGATCGGTAACGCCAACCTGATTACCAAGGTCTATTTTCCGAGACTGATCATTCCGGCCAGTACCATCGTTACCAATCTGGTCGATTTCATTATCTCGTTTGTTATCCTCCTGGCCCTGATGGCTTACTACCATTATCTGCCCTCTCCCCGCTTTCTGGTCTTGCCGGCTTTTGTGCTGATCGCTTTCCTAACCTCGTTCGGAGTCGGCCTGTTGTTGACTTCTTTAACGGTTAAATTTCGTGATTTCGGAATTATCGTGCCATTTATTGTCCAGTTCGGCCTCTATGTTTCACCGGTCGCATACAGCAGTACTATTATCCCGGCCAAATACCGGCTGCTATATTCATTAAACCCGATGGTCGGGGTTATCGATGGCTTTCGTTGGGCGATTCTGGGTGGCGAGTCGCTGATCTACTGGCCTGGGTTTTTACTGTCAATAAGCATCACCGGTTTATTTATGGTTGTCGGGATCTTGTTTTTCAGAAAAACAGAAAGATCATTTGCTGATATTATTTGAAAAGTGGGAATTGGATAAAAAATGAGCAAAAATGTTATTACCGCTGAAGGCTTAGGCAAATCATACATAATCGGCCATCAGCAGAAAGAGTCGTATACGACCCTCCGTGATGTACTTACCAACCTCCCCAAGCAGTTGTGGTCTCGGTTACGCAACCCCCATTATCACACCCATGAGAATATTGAAGAGTTCTGGGCCTTAAAGGATGTTGATTTTGAGATTAAACAAGGTGACCGGATCGGGATCATCGGTCGCAACGGTGCCGGCAAATCAACCCTTCTGAAAATCCTTTCCCGGATCACTGAACCAACTACCGGCAAAGTAAAGATTGCTGGCCGGGTTGCAAGTCTATTGGAAGTCGGCACCGGTTTTCACCCCGAACTGACTGGACGGGAAAATATCTTCCTGAATGGCGCTATCCTTGGCATGAGTAGATCTGATATAAAAAAGAAGTTTGATGAGATTATTGCCTTTGCTGAAGTAGAAAAATTCCTCGATACCCCGGTCAAACGCTATTCTTCGGGAATGTATGTCCGTCTTGCATTTGCGGTGGCCGCCCATTTGGAGCCGGAGATTCTGATCGTCGACGAAGTGCTGGCGGTGGGAGATGCGCAATTCCAAAAAAAATGTCTTGGCAAAATGGAAGAAGCAGGAAGTGAAGGAAGAACGATATTGTTCGTGAGCCATAACATGGGTGTCATCTCTCAGCTGTGTTCCACCTGTATCTGGCTTGATCAGGGTAAAATAAAGGACAATGGGCAAACCGCTTCGGTCGTTAATGCCTATATGCTCAATGGGGTAACCGAACTAACAGGCGAGATAACCTTTCAGGATGATTGTGAAAAGGCTGCGCAATTGAAAAAAATATCCCTGCTGGATCCCAAAGGGGATGTTGCCCAGAAATTCGACTGCGACCATCCCATAACCGTCAAGTTAGACATCCAGGTTCGCAAGCAAGTGCGGGGACTATATGCCTATCTTTTGCTTTGTAAGCCGGACGGCACGCGAGTGCTGGTTTCGGACAGTTTCGATGCAGAAACGACCAACCCTTTGGATGACTTGCCCATCGGTATGCACACATTCATAGCGGCAATCCAGCCAAGAACATTAGGACATGGGGACTATATGCTTCAAGTCAACCTAGCCAGCCATATGGCTGATAATTTTTTTGTTGATGTGTCAGGTCTTGTTTGCAGTTTCAGTCTGGATGACTTCACCACGAAACGGGGCAATCAGAGGGAAGGATATTTTAGTACATTGTTGTCCTGGCGCAAATTAGAAAAGTAACTTTCATTATTAAGGTTCATTCGTATTTAAGTTGAAAGCCTTGGATTGAGAAGACCGCAGTGTTGGTGAATTTTCAATAGAAAGTACGTAACATCCTTATAACCGTAGGCCATTCTCTTCA
>DAOVJK010000158.1 GCA_030673265.1 Pseudomonadota bacterium
AACTCTCCAGTTATATATGTCGATCACATGTCCGAAAACACGTTCTCTAACTAGAAAAGAATGAAACTTTATTACTTTGATACTTTTTGGCCCGTTTAATCTATCTCGCTATTCAGTTTTCAAAGATCGTTTGCCCCAATCGCTTATGATTGGTTCGGCTCGAAGCCGCTTAATCTTCCAAACTACATCATCGAGGCAGTCGTTGTCAACTGCTTACTCGTCGTCGTTTGGAGCGGCTAATATATAGTTTTTCAAATTATTGTCAATCACTAGTTTCATTCTTTTTTAAAATAATTGCCGTGCAGAGATAATTCAAAAGCGGAGCACTAAATTGAAAGATTTCCAATAGTGATTTTTTAAGCGATTTTATAACGAGTTACTGTCAATCAACAAAGAATAGCCACGGATTGAGCAGGCCAGATCTGCGTTTTTTTTCGTCACCCACAAGACCTGGCGGCTGACGGAAAAGCCGCTGGACCAAGAAAACTCCCGAATAAAAGACAAAAAACCTGAGGGGATATACTAAGAGAAAAATATGCGGAACAGCTGCGACAAGAAGTTAACTCGTAAAACAATCCGGCTTGCCCGGACATTAAATACGAAGCGCAAGGCCACGAAGTCTGCAGAGCAAGATCAACTCCGGTTAATGGCTGCAGCCATGCAAGCCGCCCCAAAACCGTTATCGATGTTGACCACCGCAATTCCTGGAGCGCAACTGTTCAGCATCCCAAGCAAAGCCGCAATCCCCCCGAAACCAGTTCCATAGCCAACACTGGTCGGCACCGCCACAACCGGTTTATCGACCAAACCTCCGATTACACTAGGCAAGGCCCCCTCCATCCCGGCCACAACAATTAACACCGTGGCCCGATCCAAAATTTCACGACTTGAAAACAGGCGGTGGATACCGGCGACCCCGACATCGTAAAGCTTCTCAACCCGATTACCGAGGTACCGGGCCGTAAGCAGGGCCTCCTCCGCCACCGGGATGTCCGAGGTGCCGGCGGCTACTACCGTTATCGTGCCGCGGCCACAGTCATTGTCTTCTTTCAGATTGCCGGCCAACATTCGGGCCTCGTCATGGTAGATCAGTCCAGGCAATTGCGTAATAACTGCGGCCGCCTTTTCGGGGTTTACCCTGGTGGCCAGGGCCACACTTGCCCCGGCCAGCATTCTTTCCATAATAGCACCAATCTGCGTGGCGCTTTTATTCTCACCGAAAACCACTTCAGGAAAACCGGTTCGCAAATGACGATGATGGTCAATACAGGCAAAATCAAGCGCCTCAGTCGGCATATGCTTGAGATTACTTAAAGCCTCATCCACCTCGCAACTGCCATCTCTGACCATTTGCAGCATTTTTTTCAGTTTCTGGTTATCCATCCGTGACCATCATGGTGCTGGTGTTTTAACAAACAATACAGCAAGCTTTTATCCTTGCCACCATCAAACTACCGTGCTAATTCTATGCGCTGCCGAAATGCGCGATCATAATACATTATATAGTATCATGCAAAACAGCAGAATAAGATAGAAGTCGAAACCTCACGATAAAACCATCATTCAAGAAAGCCATTCATATGACCGATAAATCCTGGCAGAAAATAATCATTCGTTGTCCGGCCGCAGTAGATGAGACCATCGCCTCCTTTGTAACCGAACTTACCTCCAACGGGGTCGAGATCATCGACGACAACACCTCTACGGACAACTCAATCATCATCGGTTACCTGGCCGCCAGCGATCCCACCCTGCCCGACAAACTGGCGGCAATCCGGACCTACTTACCGGAACTGGCCCGACAGATCCCTGACTACCAGGAGGCCACCCTGCAACTCGATTCGCTTGCCGATGAGGATTGGCACCGGAAATGGAAGGAGAGCTTCAAGCCCTTCCACCTGACCGACACCATAGTCATCAAGCCGTCGTGGGAAAACTACACACCAGCTCCACACGAAAAAGTTATCGAAATAGATCCAGGCATGGCTTTTGGTACCGGGCTCCACGCCAGCACCAGGCTGGCAATGGAATTACTGGAAAACCATCTTGGCGATATGGTCTCACCACCACAATCAACCCTTGATGTTGGCACCGGCACCGGCATCCTGGCCATCGGCGCCGCCCTGCTCGGTTGCGAAGACATAACCGCAATAGATAACGACCCCGAAGCCGTCAGCGCCGCCAAAAAAAATATTGCCGCCAACAATTCAGTAGAAAAAATCGAAACCAGCAGCACCAGCCTTGATGAACTTACCACCCCCTACGGCCTGATTCTGGCCAATATTATCCATAATACTCTGGTTGAAATGGCACCAAGCCTGACCAGGCTTCTGTCCTCTGGCGGCATCCTGATCATGGCCGGCATTTTAAAGGGCGAGCAGGCCGAGAACATCACCGAGATATATTGTAAAAACGGTCTGCTCAAACAGAAGGAGCGAAGCTCAGGGGAATGGTCGGCCCTGAGTTTCAGGAAACCGTAAGAATGCGTCGTTTCAATATCTCACCAGACGACATAGACGGCTCTATCGCAACCCTGACCGGCAGCGAAGCCCACCACCTCCGAGATGTCCTTCGCCTCAAACCAGGCAACAGGATTACCCTGTTCGACGGCACCGGAACCACCTACGAGGGCGAGATCAGTCGCCTGACCGACGATTCGGTCATCGTAAAAATTGATAAAACAAATAACAAAGATGACAGCCGCCCCCGGCTCCACCTTGGCCAGGCGCTGATCACCGGTAAAAAAATCGAGCTGGTTGTCCAAAAGGCCACCGAATTAGGCATTAGCTCACTGACCCCTTTCACCTCAACCTTCTGCTCAACCAGAGAACCATCGCCAAGCAAACAGGAAAGATGGCATCGCATCGCTATGGAATCCTGCAAACAATGTAATCGTGCCTCCCCACCTGACCTCAAACCATTGACTACCATTAAAGAATGCCTCCAAGAAGCCTCCCGACATGATCTCAAGATTATCTTCTGGGAAGAGACGGCAGACCTAACCCTTCAGGACATAGAAACTAAAATCAAGAAGAAGCCGCCTCGCTCGGTATTTTTCATGACAGGCCCGGAAGGAGGCCTCTCCGATGAAGAAATCGCCACGGCCAAACAGCACGGCTTCCTGTCGGTCACCCTCGGCAAACAGATCCTGCGAGCCGAGACAGCTAGCCTGGCCGCAGCCGCGATCCTCCAATTCTTCTTAGGTAATCTGGAATAACGATATGAGAGCAGTGGTCCAGAGGGTAAGCAGCTGCACTGTAACCGTGGGCGAAGAGATCACCGGCAGGATAGGCGCCGGGCTGCTTGTCATGCTGGGGGTCCGATCTGGTGACTCAGAAAAAGACGCGAACTATCTGGCCGAGAAAATTGCCAATCTGCGCATCTTCCCCGATGGTGACGACAAGATGAACCTGTCGATCAAGGCTAGCGGTGGCGAGGTGTTAGTTGTCTCCCAGTTCACCCTTTTCGGCGACTGTCGTAAGGGCCGCCGCCCCTCCTACAATGACGCCGCCCCGCCAGAGGCAGCGGAACAGCTTTATGAATATTTTTTGAATGCAGTGCAAGAACAGGGACTACCCGTAGCCACCGGCCGCTTCCAGGCCACGATGAAGGTCAAGCTGATCAACGACGGTCCAGTGACCATCCTACTCGACTCCGAGAAGAGCTTCTGACCAGATAGTCGGCCTAACCAGACCGGGGCAAGAATAGAGCAACGCAAACGACACCCACGACAAGTCCGTTATTTCCGGCCAAGCAATTCGTATACCTTGATGTCATCAACATTACTGTCAAGTTCACTCAGTTCAAGAGGGCTCTGGGCCGCGCGGGAAGTGTTTTCGGCAATAACAACACTATTATTCTTAAACTTGGTCAGTTCCTGCAGCTTGAAGACATTATTCACCGCATCCCCGATAACGGTGTAATCCATCTTCATGTCAAAACCGATATTACCCACAACCACCTCTCCGGTAAAGACACTGACCCCGATATTGACCGGCTCACTAACTATATCCTGAATGTACCCCTCATTAACGGCGGTAATTGCCGCCTGCATCTCCAACGCGGCTGACAGGGCGTTTTCCGCATCCAAAGAGGTTGAGACCGGCGCCCCGAAAAGAGCCAGAAATCCATCGCCGAGATACTTATCGACAATACCACCATGCTTGAAAACGATCCCCCCCATGACAGAAAAGAAATAGTTCAGCAAGGCAACACTCTTCTGGGGGCCTATTTCTCTGGTCAGCCCTGAAAAGCCACGGATGTCGATATTAAGCAGGGTGATGGTCTTCAACTCGTCGATGACTGTTTTATCGGAGTCAGAGCCGTGGATGATTTTATCTATGATTTCCTTGGGAACGAATTTCTGAAACATTCCCCGGATTCCCCGCTCCTTTTCAGCCATCGACAGGGTTTCCTTGTAGAGCCGGGAATTTTCAATGGCAATACTTACCGAGATTGAAATGGATTGCAGAATATCTTTATCCCCGTCCGTAAAATCTCCTCCCCGCTTATTCAAAACTTCAATGATCCCTATTACCTTTCCCTGTGAAATCATCGGCACGCAAAGAACAGAACGGGTTTCAAAACCCGTTGACTGATCTATCTGAGAATAAAGCTTCTTTGACTCAAGGGCATTATTCTCGATAATCGTTTCACCGCGTGCTGCGACCGCCCCGGCAATACCCTGCCCCAACTTCACCTTGAATTTCTGCAACTGGCTCAAATCAACATCAAAGGCAACAGCGAATTCTAATTCGCCATCTTTTACCAGAGCCAATGCCCCGGCCTCTACGTTCATCAGAGTGCGAATCATATCCATGGTGTAGCTCAACACCCGTTGTATATCGAAAGTGGATGAAGCTATGGCACTGCCGATCTGCTGAATAGCCATTAACTCCCGGTTCTTCTTAATTGCCGCAGAGACCAACCGCCTCTCCTCAAGAGCAAATGAAATAATGTTTGTCATGAATTCAGCAATTACGGAATTTTCGTGGAATTTAGAGCTGTCTTTCGCGTACAGGACCAGGATGCCATTAACTTGGCCTCTGGTGGTTATCGGGGCCAGGAGGCACGACTTCCGACCGTGATTCACAAAGAGCTTCCCGTCCAGTTCCTGGGCCAAAAAGCTCGTGTCATCTATAACTTTTACTGATTCAGACCGCATAATCTTGTCGAGAATAGAGTCCTTATAGGGAAATTGATCCCCTACGGATATATCCACGGTTTCGTTAGCCTGCAGATGAACTACACTGAGTTTGTCCTCCCGCCGATACCCTTCAACCATGACAGCGGCAATCTCGAAAGGTAGCACCTCCTGTGCTTCATTCATGATGGTATTCAACAATTCACTGTCCCGCAGGCTGGAATTAAGAGTCTTGAACATCTTTTTAACTATGTTGACATATTGTTCTTCCCGTGAAAGAGCCCCTAGAAGACGGATGTTTTCGTATGTGAAGGCGGCGCTACTCAACAGAGGAGTCAGGGACTCTACCTCTTCCTGGCTGAAAACTTCATCCTCATCCTTTCGGGAAATCGTTAATACCCCGATAACATCCTTGATCGTTTTGATCGGCATGATCACAAAAGATTTCGTCCCGTAGTGAACACGATTGCTCCTGCCAAAACGACTTTCCTTTTCAATATCATCGATAATCAGGGGAGTCTTGTTTATCACCGCATATTTGGCGATAGATTTCTCATAATCTATCTTGTCATTCATCTTGACAAAATCACCAAGGCCGATACTGGCTTTCACCACAAACGATTTATTTTCTTCGTCTTTATCCAAAATAAGGATAGAACCCATATCCGCTTTGGCCAGAAGCAGCGCGCGCTCCAGGGTAACATGGAGAATTTCCCATGGATCGAGCGTCACATAGCAAAGATCTGAAAGTTCCTTGAGAATTGATACCTCGGAAGACTTCCTGGCAAGCTGAGCGGAACTACGTTGAAATTGATGTTCCATGGCAGTAAAAGATTGCACTATCTGCTGCATTTCGCTGAGATCGTCATCAATTTCACCATCAAGGATATCTCTGTTTATTTTTTCAGAGAAGGTCTTTGAAATACCGATAATGTTATCAAAGAGTTTTCTAAGCAGGTTGAAACCGACAAAGATATAAATAAGACCGACCGCGATGAAGAGTTCTGTATGCTTGTCTTGCAGAAAATTATATTTAATCCCAAAGTAGATAAAACCGGCGCAAGGGAAAATAAGCATGAGTATAAAAATTACGTTGAGCTTGTAGTAGAGATTATTGTGTTTCATGACGCCCCTTTTTTATCAGTCAGACTGTCCGGAAAATCCCACTTGTTTAGGGGAGATATAATGGTTAAATCAGCTCAAACAATTCTGCCATTTTAACGGCAATTACAAAGTAGAGCAAGAAGATGTTAAGCTACCCCTATCTGCCAGTCCAACCATTTAGGGGTTGTAGCCTCGCCAGGAAAGATCCAGCTTGTGATCGTTGAATGGGTTCAGGGTAATTTATTGGGGTACGACCGGCATGGTCTCGATCTAAAGGGAGGTAAAGTCCTCTGTATACGAATCCCACCCCATAGGGCCAAGAGGGGATGGGTGCAAGGCCACGATAACCAACTGAATTAAGGAAAAAACACCCAAAAAATAGCCTTTTAAAAAATACTTTTTTTACCATCAAAGACCTTAAAGAGGTACGTCTCCTTTTGACTCTTTTGCATAATAGTTAAAAGCTGAATCAACCATAACGTTTTCCTTCTCCGATATTTTCCAGACTTCTAACTACCTGATTCGCAGTTTCTTAAAACGCTTACTCTTCGGATTTTCCTTGAAAAACTTGATCAGCACGACCCCCGCCGCAAAACCACCGACATGGGCCCACCAGGCAACCCCGCCAACCGCAGTCCCATTGGCCGCCACTTGATGCGCATTGAAGTGGACCCCAAAGCAAGGACAATTATCTTTTAAATTAAGGTGTGCTCCTTTTGTTCTTTAACAGAACTATTTATGCTGCCATTTGGGCAACCCCTTCTCCCCAATACACCTCTGCAGGTGTCTTACCTGAGAATGAC
>DAOVJK010000201.1 GCA_030673265.1 Pseudomonadota bacterium
AGAATCTGCTGTATAAGGCTTTCAGCATACTAAAGTATCGGAGTCTCCCTCTGGTCGCTTACCTGCTGAAAACATCATACTTTGCCTATCGAGCGTTTCGCAATCCGGCATCTCGACTGGTGAAATATGCGGGTTAGTTCTGTGTTTGCTAAAGCCAAGAGTAGGCCCTTTTCTACCTTAACTTCTGGTGATGCCCTTTAAAGGGGGATATATCATGTCATATGGGATTTCATTAACGTATTCATAAAACAAGCAATTTTTGCAGAAAACCATCTTGTTTTTCATCTTTATAGCGTTCGCGAAGGTGTCTGTACTCGGGGTTGATGCTGCTTCAACCTCCCAGCAGTTTCTTCCCACCCCCTCTTTGAACATGACACAGTTCAGTCTTTTACATCCAAAAAACTCGTGACATCGAAGAGTCATTCCCCGCCTTCCCATAAAACCAAAAGAGCTAGCAACTATCGATAATTTCGTAGAAAATTATGTCATACAGGAGGGGGGGGCTGTCAATTATTTGGGATGATTTTTTTAAATTTGGTGGCTTATTTAGGATAACCATCATACTCTCGACCAGTCTATATTTGAGAGCTTACAGATCTTCTGCCATTATGGTGGCTCAAGCTTAACCGTAGAGAAATTCTTTTTTTTTGGGGGGGGGATTGAAGATTTATGAGGGGGAATCTTTAACCCAGGAATGGGGGCAGGTTTGACTGATTGACATCCGGAATTCCAGAATTCCGGGACTCCAAGCTGGATTATTGTAGAGTCATTTAGGGATAATTTTTCCCGAGGGCTTACGGCTTGCCGAAAACATTTTTTTGTGCCTGATAATTTGATTTAATAATTACCCTGTTACATTGTGCTATTTTTGCTTGAGGGTACAATTCAACCTCGATCATGTTATGTATAGCTTAACTGAACCTTGAAAACAGCAGTCTTAAAATTTTGACGGGGGAATAATGGCGATCAAATGTCACGAGTTTATTGGCTGCAATAAAATAGAATGCACTATGTTTAATGAAGATGAGGAAAGGAACTGTTGGGATCTCGAACCGACCTCGACCTCTTGCACCAACATGCTGCCGGAATCTGTAAAAATGGAAAATAAGTTATTTCATTGCCATAACTGCCGTTACTACAGACATGTGCATCGGACCATTATTGATCCGATGAAAATCTGGAGGGCAATAAGGGATTTTTTCCTGGGTTGACGATAATGATTTCTAGGTAACTATTAAGTTTATCGCCCATTGCCAGACCCCGAATTAGTGGGAAAACCGTCAGGGATTGACGGAGTAATTATATTTTTCATTGGATTGGCAGTTGCCTTTATAGGCATCTGTGCCGTATGAGAAATTATGATAGTTATTTTCGGTAAATCAGAAGGATTTTCCCATCAATTTTGCGACAATTTTTGTAGTCTGAAATAAAAATCCCGTGGCCGGCTAGCTGCCGATCACGGGATTTTTTGCTTCTGTCTTCCTTGGCTTAATCAGCTCATATCAAAGATGGACAGCTTCTTTTTAACTTCCCTGATAACCGGCCGCACCATCCTGGCTATCATCACCCTGCGTAGAGAAGCTTCCGGCATCACCCGCGGCGTGCTGGTTTCGGTCAGGAGATGGATATCCCGTTTATTGCCGAAGTAGCGGACGTTGGGGCCAATCTTTACTGCAGCAGATTCCATTTTGATCGCACCTTTTTTGACATATTTGGCGACTGGTGATTTGGGATCGTTCAGGTCGCCGAAGATCCGGGCTCCAGCCAGGCAGGTCTGGACACAGGCCGGCTCGAGACCCGCAGCCCGGCGCTCCACACAGAAGGTGCATTTATCGGCCTTGCCGTCTTCACCCAGCTCCGGGTTTACATAGCGGGCCTCATAGGGGCAGGCGTCAGCGCAGGCCCCGCAGCCCAGGCACCTGTCTTTGTCGATCTGGACCGTCCCGTCAAAGGGATCTTTCCAGGTTGCAGCAACCTCCATGGTCTTTTTCTTACCGCTGACCGGATCTTTGAAGGTTTTTTCCTCGAGATCTGCCGGACAGGCCTCCACGCAGGCCGGTTTATCACAATGGTTGCAGAGTCCGGGGTAGTAAGTTGAAGCAAGTCCATGGGGGGTGTGCGCCGGGCCCAGTCTTTTCAGCCAGTTGCGGCCCTGGTCGGCCGGCACTTCCCATTCCGCCTTGCAGGCAATAGCACATGCATGGCAACCTATACATTTTTCAAGGTCGATGACCATTCCATATTGTTTCAAGGTAAATCCTCCCTGTAGTTTTTAGGCGATTTTGCATCGCTGCCGGTCAGGCTGGAAAGCTGATGGCCTTGCCGTCTTTGATTATCCGGACGAAATTATTACGCATACCGGTGGCGCCTGTTTCCGGATCGATAACCATTTTGGTTATCAGGGCCTGATCATCAATTCCCTTGCCATGCCCGACTGAAAGGGCCGGATTCATCGACCCGAAACCATGGGCCAGGTAAACGGTGTCTTTCCTGATTCCCGGGGTCACCTTGATGATCGTCGTATTGCGCGACCGAACCCCGTCCTGGTTCTCAAGGGCAATCCGGTCACCATCTTTCAGGCCCATCGCCCTGGCGTTATCGTCATTAATCCAGAAGGGATTTTCCGGCATCTCGTGATGGAGCCAGACATTGTTCTGGCTGCGGTTAAAGGTGTGGACCGCCGACCGGCCGTAAACCAGGCGGGCAAAGCCCTTGGGCACTTCTTCAACCGGTATGAAAGTGGGAACAGGGGAGAAGTCATTATCGGCAATAATTTCCGATGAAAGTTCTATCATGCCGGAATCGGTGTCAAACTCGAATTTGCGCTTGGCCGGGTCGGTGACGTACGGAGATTTACCTTTCTGTAGATAAATGCCGTCCAGTTCCCGTAAGGCTTTAATCGAAAGATTGGCCTTGGCCAGCCGCTTATCGACCAGCTCTTCCACGGATTGGACCGGGATGTTGTCGCCATAACCCATCCTTTTGGCCAGCTCATTGGTGATCCAGACCGAGTCCTTGCGCTCGAACATCGGTTCAACCAGCGGCATCCGGGCCGAAACGTATTGCACCTGTTCATCGGCCGGATTCCACTGGGTGCCCTTCTTGATGTAGTCGTACCGTTCGAGGTAACTGGCTTCGGGCAACAGGATATCGGCATACATGGTGATGTCGGTCGGCATGATGTCGGTCACCAGGACAAAATCCATGTTCTGCAGGGATTTGATGGTGCGCTCCTGGTTGGGGATGGTCTGGATCGGATTCTGGCCCCAGGCCACCCAGGCCTTGATCGGATATGGTTTTGAGGTGATGCTGGTCTCGCGGATCGCATCGGTGGGGGTTCCCGGCGGCTTGAAGGGCCAGAAGGTCGCCAGATCACAGTCCTCGGCAAAGACTCCTTTAGCCCAGGGCGCCTTGCCGAGTTTCATCGATTTGTGCCTGATCAAACCGCCGGGCACCGCATAGGCGCCGAGGATTGCCGTCAGGCAGGCCTGGGCTCTGAGACGCTGAAAATCGTTGCCGTGCCAGGTGGTATGGCGGCCCGGGTGAATCGAGACATTGGGGGCGTTTTTACCAATAATCTCAGCTACTTCTTTGATCTGCTCCGCTGGCAGGTCACAGATCTTCGCTGCCCAGTCAAGGGAAGAGTGGGCCAGGCCTTCTTTGAACTCTGCCAGGCCGGTGCAGTTGTCTTCGACAAATTTCTTGTCGTAAATTCCCTTGTCGAGCAGGTGCTTCATGATTGCCATCAGAAAGGCCGTATCGGTGCCGGGTTTAATCTTCACCCAGACATCGGCCTTGGCGGCCGCCGCTGAAAAACGGGGATCGACAACGATCAGCTTGGCCCCGTTCTCCAACCCCTTCAGGTATTGCTTGAGATGGGAGACATGGACATTTTCGCCGAGATGGCTGCCGAGCAGCAGGATCGCTTTGGCATTGGCCATATCGACTTTCTCACCTGGACTGAAACCGAAGGTGGTCATGTAGGCCATATCCCGGACCCCTCGACACTGGTAAAAAGAAGCAGCGCTGACATTAGGGGTGCCGGTGTACTGCAGGAACTGCTGCGGGTATACCGAGGAGGCGCCATGGGGGAACATCGCCACGGCATGGGGGCCGTATTTTTTCTGGATCTTGGTTAATTGGGCCGCCGTTTCGTCCAGAGCCTCATCCCAGCTGATCCTCTTCCATTTCGGGGCCCCGCGTTTACCGACATTTTTAAGGGGATATTTTAAGCGGTCAGGATCATAGAGCAGCTGAATGCCGGCGTTGCCGCGGGCACAGATGCTCTTGCCGTTATCGACACTTTTCGGATTTCCTTCCAGTTTAACCAGTCTGTTGTCCCTGGTCTTGCCAACCACCTGGCAGCGCCAGAAACACATTTCACAAATCCCGCCGGTAACTGTTTTGGTTTCAGAAAAACTGCCGGGGGCACCAAACTCCCCTGCGACAAAGCTTGCCTGGGCAGGCGCCACCCGGGAGAGTGGCACTGCCGCCGCAGCCAGAGAAGCTGACTGCAGGAACTTTCTTCTCGTAAGGTTCTTATTCATGGCTAAACTTCCTCCTTCGTAAAGAAATCAATAAGCCTGACCACCACCCGGTAGAAATGATGGTCTGCTCCCTCTATTACTCGGTTATGGAACTTCTCAAACCAGGGCCGGAAGAATTTCTGTAGAAAGAGAGATTCATCTTCCGGTTTTCCCGATTCGGCCAGCAGGCTCAGAAAATCCAGTTCATTGATAATGTGATCGGCAATCTCGTTACCCGGGGCAAGATCAAAACCCCGTTGCCGGTAAAAATCCCTGATTCGTTCAGTGGATCTGTTCATGACGGTGCCCTCGCCGGGCATGTATACGGAACCATAAGGGGGGGCGATGACGTGGGGGACAGCGTTAATAAACAGGCGGGTGTGTTCGATTTGCAGGGTTTCGATAAAATCACCATCGCCTGCCCTGAGACTGTCAAGCTCATGGATATCATCGTGCCAGCTCATTCCCTCCAACAGGGAGCGCAGAGCCGCGAAATAATCTTCGTCAAAAAGATTGGCGCTCGGGTAGCGCATCGATAAGGCAAGGAAGCGGAATATCTCTGGGAGGAGGAGGCCCACGGAAGCGGGAATTTCGGGAATTGCAGTGCAGCTTTTATTTACTGATGGCGCCGGCCTGTTTTCCATAATTGTACACTCCTCTGTGAGGATTATCTCATGAATGCAGGGATAACGTAATTGTAAATTTCTGTATCCTGTATACTACAATTTACAGGATAAGCAATACTACCAATCTCATTTAAAGAACACAACTAAATTCTAAAACACCCCGGTGGCTCTTTGTGGCTTGGCAAGGTCAAGGGCCAGAATCTTGTTTGACTCTAGCCCGAATATCTCATGAGTAGTTTTGAAAAATTTGTTTAACTGTCTACTTTTATGGTAGTAATTCGATTTTACTCAGATAACTCCCTGGTTACAGTTTGTATCATGCGCAATCGGAGGATTGTTTTTCAGATAGCGCAGACTTCGAAACCACTCACCCTGCGGGCGAAACGATCTGGCCGAATCTATGGCAGATGCTGGTGGTTGGCATACCAATGTATAGCCAACCATCCGTCTCTTTATAGCTTCGACCAGCTTGCTTCGTGAAATATCCGGCTAGTTTGGGAGAAAGTTGGCTGGCCAGTGGTAACCTATGCTAGCAAAGGCCGACGAGAAAAGTCAAACTGAGATCATTTTTCTATCGTAAAAATAAATCTTTTGTCCCGGATCCCAGCTGACAGATCGGCGGTTGAAATAGTACCTGTGAGGATGATTTCGGGGTTCAGCTATGGCCATGAGCTATAAATGGGCTGGCCAGAAAAATGAAGAAATCATAATTAATCGGCGTTGAATACAGAAACTGCAGTTCTAAGAGGGGCACAATTGAATGAAAAACGGGTCAGAAATATGAAAAATGGCGTCTTCACAACAGGATCAGGGGAGCAATAATAGA
>DAOVJK010000320.1 GCA_030673265.1 Pseudomonadota bacterium
CTTGATTGATGAACGGCCGGAAGAAGTCACTGACATGGCCAGGAGCGTTGATGCTGAAGTCGTTAGCTCGACTTTCGATGAGCCTCCTCAGCGTCACATTCAGGTCGCGGAAATGGTCATTAATAAGGCGAGAAGGCTGGTTGAGCACGGAAAAGATGTGGTCGTTCTGCTCGACAGTATCACTCGTCTGGCCAGAGCCTACAATACAGTAGTACCGCCTAGCGGTAAAATCCTTTCCGGTGGTGTTGATGCAAATGCCTTGCAACGACCCAAAAGGTTTTTCGGGGCGGCCCGCAATATCGAGGAAGGTGGCAGCCTGACCATTATTGCTTCTGCCCTGGTTGAAACCGGCAGCCGGATGGATGAGGTTATTTTCGAGGAGTTCAAAGGTACCGGCAATATGGAAATTGTTCTGGATCGCAAGCTTGCCGACAAAAGGATTTTCCCGGCAATTGATCTGAACCGATCCGGAACCAGGAAGGAGGAGTTGTTGCTTAAACCGGATGTCTTGAATCGCATGTGGATATTGCGAAAATTGTTGTCCAGTATGAATCCAATGGATTCAATGGATTTCCTTAAGGACAAAATGAAACGGACCAAGACTAATGATGAGTTTTTCGACTCTATGAACGGTTAAAGCTATAGCTGTAAATTATCTTGCTAAACAGAGAAATTAGGGTATATTCCATCGTTTCTCACTTGTGGGTATGGCTTTATAATAGATTGATAATGGCTTAGGGTCACAAACCCGTGCCTTGAATTTGCAACTTGAAGAATTGGAGATCGTAGATAATGAAAGAAGGTATACATCCCGAATACCACCAGATTAAGGCTACTTGTAGTTGTGGTAATGAAATTGAGATAGGTTCTGTGGAAACAGAGATCAAAACTGAGATTTGTTCGGCCTGCCATCCTTTTTTTACTGGTAAACAGAAACTTATCGATACCGCCGGGCGTATTGATAAATTCAATAAAAAATACGCTAAGCATTTGCAGAAGTAAGAAGATAACTAGACCAGGCGTTCTTTTTGCGTCGGGTTGTTTTCTTAAATAAGCTGTAAATAAGGGGCAGTTGTGAGCTGTAAACGGCTCGCTTGGCCCCTTTTTAATTTATAGCTGTATCCTTAATTAATCCAGGTTAGTTACACTTACCCAAACCAATTATAGCCAATCATGTTCTCTCGTTTTGAAAATCTTGGTGAAAAGCTTCTTGAATTGGAGCAAAAACTCGCTGATCCCGCTCAGCTGGCCAACCAGAATGACTTTAGGGTCTTGGCTAAAGAGCATGCGCACGTCACCAAATTGCATGAACTCTACACTCTGTATAAGCAGGTACAACAAGAACTCCTGGATAGTAAGGCCCTTCTCAAAGGAGAAGATGACGAGGAGATGCAGGAGTTGGTCAAGAGTGAAATAACCATGCTCGAAGACCGGCTTGTAGAGCTTGAGGGCGACTTGCAAATCATGCTGTTGCCTAAAGATCCTAAAGACGAAAAGAACATTCTACTTGAAATTAGAGCTGGTACCGGCGGTGATGAGGCTGCTCTTTTTGTCAGTGACCTTTACAGGATGTATTGCCGCTATGCGGAGTCAAAATCCTGGAGGGTTGAGGTCATGAGTAGTAACCCTATTGGTATTGGCGGCTTCAAGGAGATTATAGTCCTGATTAAGGGTGATAAGGTCTACAGTCAACTCAAGTATGAGTCTGGCGTCCATCGGGTGCAACGGGTGCCGGCAACGGAGACCCAGGGCCGGATTCATACTTCGGCGGTTACGGTCGCGGTCATTCCGGAGGCCGAGGACGTTGAGTTGAATATTGCTGCCAACGAGTTGCGGTTTGATGTTTTCCGTTCGTCCGGGCCAGGAGGGCAGAGTGTCAATACCACTGATTCCGGGGTAAGGGTCACGCATCTGCCCACTGGTATTATTGCTACCTGTCAGGATGAGAAGTCCCAGCATAAAAACAAAGCTGCCGCCCTCAAGGTATTGCAGGCCAGGTTGCTGGATGCGATGGAGCGTGAGCAGCACGATAAAATTTCCGCTGATCGTAAAAGCCAGATCGGTTCCGGAGATCGCAGCGAACGTATTCGGACCTACAATTTCCCCCAAGGCAGATTAACCGATCACCGCATCAATCTGACGATCTATAAACTTGATGATATTATGATTGGCAAGCTGGATGACGTTATCATGCCTTTGATTGGCTATTATCAAGCTGAAGCCCTCAAGACCCTTCAATAAAAGACTCTGCTAACAATCTGGACCGCCATTATCAATGAAGGTTCGAGAACTTTACAACCAGACGGTTAGGCGCCTTCGCCAGGGAAATATCCCCGATGAGGCCCTTGAGGCTGAGCTTCTTCTCCGGTTTTTTCTCGGTCTCAGTAGGGTTGACTTTTTTCTCGATGACCGTGAGTTGAGTTGCCCTGAATTGGATAAGTTTGAAACCCTGCTGCTTAGGCGGCTAGCTCGCGAACCTCTTGCCTATCTTATTGGCGAGCAGGAGTTTTGGTCTCTCCCCTTTGAAGTTTCACCTGATGTTCTGATCCCCCGCCCCGAAACCGAGCTGCTCATTGAAAAGGTTCTCTCTCTGGTTGATGAGCCGGATACTTTTTCAGGACAAATATTGGAGCTGGGAGTGGGCAGCGGGATAATTACAATAGTTTTAGCAATTGAATTGCCCAGGGCGGAATTTGTCGCGGTAGATCTATCCGCTCAGGCACTTGGCGTGGCCGCTGGTAATATTGATCGGCATGGGGTCGCTGAAAGGGTTTCTTTGGTTAATGGTGACTGGTTTTGCCCTTTAACCCCGGAGGCAAAGTTCGATTTTATCGTCTCCAATCCTCCTTATGTAGCAGGTCTGATCCAGAATGATCTGCAACCTGAGCTGGGTTTTGAACCTGAACTGGCCCTTTACGCCGGTGCTGACGGCACGGTCGCGTATAAACGGATAATCCCTGAATGTGATCATTACCTGAAGCCAGGAGGCTATGTTCTATGCGAGATCGGGAGTGATCAGGAGGAAATGATCCACGATCTATTTATGGCAGCGCCCAACCTTGAGCTGCTCGAAATCTGTAAAGATTACGCTGGGCTTCCCAGGCTAGCTGTGGCTCAGCTCACAGCCGCCAGCCAAAATGTTCACGTATGAGAAGTGATGCGTCATTAAAGTTAGATAGTCATTCTGGTCAAGTTGGCCACTGTATTTGGGGTCTTCCTGCGGTCGTTACCGCCTGTGTTTGTAACCCTTTGATCCATATTATAATTTTCAAGGTGATTTGCTCCCTGCATCTGCAGCTGGCTCATTCGC
>DAOVJK010000227.1 GCA_030673265.1 Pseudomonadota bacterium
GAAGGAAGCCCTTTTTTTATAACTTGCAGAGACGAATATACGCTAAGTTGATTACTTAGTCCTCGGCAACTTTGATCTTCATCATCTTATCACCGACATTAAGGGCCTGACCAAGCTCGGCAACGATCTTGACGACCTTACCGGCCACAACACTGTCAACCGGGGTCTGCATCTTCATGGCCTCGACAATGGCGAGCCGATCGCCGACCTTGACCTCCTGGCCTTCCTCGACACTGATCTCACTGACATTGGCCTTAAACGGCGCCCGGATGTCACCACCCTTGGCGAGATCCTCGACCTCTTCCTTACTCAACTGGGCCTCCTGAGCGACCGAGCCCTGGACAACTTCAGTAAAAGAGTAGTCCCGTTCATGGTGGTCAACATTCAAAAAGACCTTCCACTCACCATCTTCACTCTTCTCTTTGGGGCCAATCTCGATAACGTGCTCTTTACCATTATGGTCCTTAAACTGGAGGGTCTCTCCCAGCTTAAAACCACCCCGACGTAGAAAGATAGACGGTGGCAAGACATATACTTTGCCAAATTTATCTTCAAATTTGAAGAACTCGGCGGCATCATTGGGATGCTGCAGATATGTAACCAACTGCTGCTCAGTCGGTTCGTAGCCGAGACGTTTGGCCAGCGCCGCCCGCTCCTTCTCGATATCCATATCCTCGATGTCTTCAAGCCCGCCTTCCTCTTTAAGAATCTTTTTCCAGTCAGGACCAAATATCTTTTCATATATCCAGTCTGCTGGCTGATAAAAAGGGAACGGACCATATTTACCCAGCAACAGATTCTTTAGATCTCCGGTGGAATTACTACCATAGCGCTCTCCACCGAGGACATTATTCACCGCCGTGGTCCAAAGGATCTGTGAGCCAGGGGTAACGCTCCAGTAGTTGCCCAGCTCCTTTTGAACCTTGGGTAATTCGTCGTGGAGGATCTCCGGCATCTTATCAAGAAAGTCACCCTTAACAGCCTGCTCAAAACTGCTACCCATAGCCCCACCCGGCAACTTATGGATCTGGACAGTTGGTGAGAACCCTTTGAACTGTGATTCAAAATACTCATAGTGTTCGCGTTCAGACCTGAGGACTTCGGAGGTTTCAATAACTGCCGACTCATCAATCCCGACCGGCTCAAACCCGTCACCCCGAAGATCCTGGATTACGGAGAGGATCGGAGCTGGGCCATAATAACCGGTGAAGGCATGATCGGCGGCATCAACTATCTTGGCCCCGTTCTTCACTGCCGCCGTAATACGACCGACATCGTTGCCATCGGTGTTGTGGCCATGGTAATGGATCACCATCTCCGGATATTTTTGCATGATGGCATCGACCAACTGCCCGATTCTCTTGGGGGTACCGAGACCACCGTGATTTTTAATACAGAGCAGAATCTCTTCGCCGGTTACATCGAGAATCTCGCCCACTTTCTTGACATAGAATTCATCGGTATGTTCCGGACCCGTAGAAAAGCAGATACATGGCTCCAATATTTTGCCGGCCTTCTGAACTTCCTCGAAAACCGCCAGCATATTGGGGATATGATTCATAAAGTCAAAAACCCGCCATACATCCACGTATTTAGCAAACTCTTTTACTGTCAAGCGGATAACATTCTGCGGGTATGGCCGGTAGCCGAAAAGGTTGACCCCACGACACAGGGTCTGGAACATGGTATTGGGCATCTTTTCCCTGAGTAGTTCCAGTTTAAGAAAAGGATCAACCTGTTTCCGCAGAATATCGACATGCACCGAGGCGCCGCCAGTGATCTCAAGCGAAAAATAATTGGCCTTTTCCCTCGAGGGGGCCGCCAGCAGATCGGTATGCAGGAGGATCCTGTTCTTAAAATCTGACTGTGACAGATCTCGGGCGGTATTGGTAATGTAGTATCCTTCATTCCCTCTCACGGTTTTGAGAACTTCGGTAATACTCATCCCGGTTACTATTCTTTCCATGCTAACTCCTAGCCCAGATAAACTGGATTTTGTAAAGGTCCTGAACTCTGTCCAGTACCTGCTTGACGGGTATAAGTGCCTTAACAGTAGGGTTTAATTATATTTTAAAACAATTTAACTCTTTTAGTTTCGCGCAAAAAACACGAAAACAGCTGATAAGCCACTAATATCTTTAATTACCAGCGCCATTCATCGGCCCAACGTTTTTCTAAATAGCGTATTTATTTTCCTGCTCATGATGAATTTCAGCTAACAGCCGGGCCAACTTGTTAACCTCGGAGCCCTGCTCCTCGTATTCAGCCAGTTGTGGATGGGTTTCGATAAACGATGTATCAAAATCACCGGCCTGAAAATCAGGATCATTAACCACGTTAAGGTAATAAGGGATGGTAGTCTTGGGACCGGTAATTACGTAGTTATCAAGACAGCGCCGCAAACGGTCTACCGTCTCATTCCAGCTGAAACCAAAAACAGTCAATTTGACCAGCAGAGAATCGTAGACTTCCGGAATCGTGTAACCCTGATAAACAAAGCCGTCAAGCCGAACCCCGTAGCCGCCCGGCGAGCGATAGACCAGAACTTTTTTACCGCCTTCCGGCATGAAGTTATTCTGGGGATCTTCCGCGTTAACCCTAACTTCTATGGCATAACCCCGGATCTGCACATCTTCCTGTGTGAAGGCAAGATCCTTGCCGAGGGCAAGCTTGATCTGGGTCCGAACAATATCTATGCCGGTAACCATCTCAGAGACTGTATGCTCAACCTGCACCCTGGTGTTAATCTCCATGAAATAGTAGTTCATGTCCTTGTCGATCAGAAACTCGACGGTGCCGGCATTGAAATAATTAGCCGCCTTGGCAGCCTTGACCGCAGTATCACAAATCTCGTCAACGAGAGCCTGGTCTTTGAGCAGGGAAGGTGCGATCTCAACCAGTTTCTGGTTACGACGCTGTATCGAACAATCCCGGGAACCAAGATGTAAGGTATTGCCTTTGGCATCAGCGAGAATTTGTACTTCAACATGTTTAGGAGTAAGAACCACCTTCTCAATATAAACATTATCACTATTAAAGGCGGCCATTGCCTCAGCCCTGGCAACATGAACTTCTTCCCGGAGCTGCGCCTCGTCCTCGACCCGACGAATGCCCCGCCCGCCGCCGCCGGCGGTAGCTTTTAACATGATCGGATAGCCGTATTTAGCGCCAAAAGCCACGGCCTCGTCAACACCCTCGTCGCCGGCCTTTAGATTTTGGGTGCCGGGCACCATGGGGATGTTGGCCTCGGCCATGATCTTCCGGGCCATTACCTTATCACCAAGATTTCCGATCACCTCGGAAGAAGGCCCAATGAAAATGATGCCGGATTCCTCACAGGCTTTGGCAAAATCAGGATTTTCGGCGAGGAAACCATAGCCGGGATGAATAGCGTCGGCACCCACTTTCCGCGCAGCCTTGATGACCTTTTCAATACTGAGATAATCTGCCCGAGGGCCGTCGCCAAGCCAGACAGCCTCATCAGCGACCCGAATATGGAGGGCGTCATTATCAGGAGTTTCATAAACCGCCACAGCAGTATGACCCAACTCCTGAATAGCCCGAATTATGCGGAGGGCAATCTCACCACGATTTGCCACTAAAATCTTCTTTTTCAAACGAACACCTCTCTACTGAATAGTTACGTCATGCCCCATGTAAAAACGCGGAAACAAACCAGATTCGAACCTGATTGATAAGCGGCAAGAAACATTATTTTACCTTCTCATACAAATGATCAACTAGACAAACTATCATAATTGCCGGGCACGATCAAGAACAAAAATATGCCCGATGATGCAACTCAGAACAACCGGAGTTTCTCGCGAAGCCCGCCATGGCGGCTAATCACCGCCTTGACTGTTCTCTCAAAAATTTCGGCGCTACCCCACACTTCCACCCTTTTTCTGGCCCTGGTCAAAGCAGTATAAAGCAGTTCACGGGAAAGTACGTCCGACTGCCAATCAGGCAGAATTATGACAACCTCATCAAACTCGGAGCCCTGACTCTTGTGCACGGTCATGGCATAAGCGGTTTCATGGTCAGGTAACAGGGCCAGAGGAATTTTTCGAGGCACATTTGCCCCAGCCGGGAAAAACACCTGCAGACCATCCTCTTTGGCCGGATCAGCCAAAACAATCCCGGTATCACCATTATAGAGCTGCAAATCATAATTATTAGCAACAACCTGCACCGGCCGCCCCGGATAACCGAGCGCCCCAGGCCTCACTCCCCATTTTTTCACCAAAGCTTCTTCAATATAGCTATTAACCTTCTCAACCCCAAAAGCACTCTGCCGAACTGCGCACAACACCTGGCAAGAACCCTGACATTGCAAAGCTTGAGACGGGTCATCAATACCAAACCAACCGGGAGGACAATCGTTATATCGACAAGCCAACTCCCGGCGCAGTTGCTCACCGCTACCGATATCCCGCCACACGACATCAGGATAATTATCATCCTGAAAAATCTCTAAAGCCGCGCCGGAATCCCCCCGGTTAATCGCCTGACCAACCAGGTCAATCCCACTGTCGACACTAAAGCGGTGACTGACTTGCAGTTCCACCAACGAATCGGCCTGACCTTCTCCCCCAACAGCAAGACCGTTCACGCAGGTAACCGATGAGGCCTTGATCAAAAAATCCCTGGAAAACACAGGCAAGGCGTCCCGACTACAGATATCACCAAGCACGGCACCGGGTTCAACCGAGGCAAGTTGATTCCGATCGCCAAGGAGGACCAGCTTGGTTTCAGGGCGAAGAGCCCGCATCAACTTGGCCATCAGCGGCAAATCAACCATCGAAGCCTCATCAACAACCACCATATCATAGGGCAGTTGTTTTTTTGCATCATACTTAAAAAATGACGAATCCTTTCGAGAACCCAGCAGACGATGTAAAGTTGTAGCCTTGGTTGGAATGCGCTCCCTAACCTGTTCTGAGCAGGCCAGATTCTTTCTAATCCCCTCCATAACCGTCTGAAGTCTCATTACCGCTTTACCGGTTGGGGCAGCCAGGACTATCCGGCTATTCATATTCTCGCACTGCTGCTCGATCAACAAGGCAATAATACGGGCCACGGTCGTTGTCTTACCCGTTCCCGGCCCACCGGTAATCACCACAAAAGGCCTCAGAACAACAGCCAGGGCCGCCAAACGCTGCCAGTCACAACTGACGGGTTGCTTTGGGAACAGCCGCGCCATCGCTTCAGCAAGAGAATCCATAGCCAGATCCGCATCAGGGTGCTGGCCCCGGCCAATTACAAATTTGGC
>DAOVJK010000035.1 GCA_030673265.1 Pseudomonadota bacterium
AAGCTACGATGCCATGCCCGGCAACATCAAGACCACCAGCAAACTGACCCCGGTCTACGAAGAGATGCCCGGCTGGCAAGAAGAGATAACCCAGGCCAGAAGCGCCGATGACCTGCCGGTCAAAGCCCGTAATTATGTGAAAAGGATCGAGGAACTTACCGAAACCCCAGTCATGCTGCTTTCGGTTGGGCCCGGCAGAGAAGAAACCATGTTGCTCAGAAATCCTTTCGAAAAGTAATTCTGTCCCCAGAAAAACTATTAAACTTAACAGGCATTGCCATTTTCCAGAAGAAGAGTACAACTCAAGGGGAGACCATAGCCGCGGCACTGAAAGTGATCGACAAGCTACTTGCTCACGATATTATCCGTCTCTTCAACCAAGCCCTTTGACGACTGATCTCCTCCATGCAGAGAGGTACCGGCCAGGTAAGACGGTCATGGTTTTGCCGCTTTCAACCCGGGTATGATGATTATCGGCTTAAGAAACAACAAAAGAACAGACCAGGAAGACCATTAATCCTCTGACATTTTCCCAGCGTATCCTTTGTTGCCTATGAATATGAAATTATCCCTCGCAAATAAGCTTTTCACCGGATTTGCCCTCCTGTCTTTGCTGACCATATTATCGGGTTTGACTACCTTCATCACCATTGAAAGGATGGCGGCGAGTCAAAGAGACATAAAGCTCCTCCATGAATTTGAATTAACCGTCAACACCTTGGAAGACGCCACAACAACACAGGACAAGACCTCTGAATTTTCTTCTCAATCTTATGAAGAGTTCCTCGGCAACCTTGGCAGGGGGAAAAAACTAGCTGCAAAGATCTTACAGTCCAGTGCTTGCCTTTCCCCCCAGAACGCACTTCCCCCCGACACTACCAATTCTTGCCAAACAGTAATGATCGAGGCAATTGAGGCCTATCCCCAAGCAGCCGTAGATTTTTACGAGAAAACACTTCTCATCACAAACCTCATCGAAAAGAACAGATATATATACAAGAGAATGATAGAGACTGTAGACCAGTTTCCGCAAAAGGCTCAAAAGAGTCGGGCGACTACGGCAATCAACCAACTGGAAATGCTGAAGCATGAATTTGAAAAGACCAACAGCCATAATTTAATAGTAGAAATGCGGACCAAATACCAAAAGCTGCAAACCCTGGATCAAGCACCAGATCTTGCAGAATTGGCAAAAAAATTCATCGACAATTGCGAGCAGACCTATCTCAATCGTCTGCAGATTGATAAGAACAAAAAACTCCTGAGTGAAAGCACTAACCGTTTCAGAAAGACCGCGAAAATCACCCGCCAGACTGTCGTCGAAAACGGCCAAAACAGTCAAAGGCTAATACGTATTCTGATTGTGCTCGTAAGTCTGACCTCCATTGCCCTGACCTTGGCCTTCTGGTTATTGACCTCACGCCGCCTTGCCCGGTTTTTAAGCAATCAGAAAAAGGCTATTGCCGCAATCAAATCTGGCAACTACGATTACGCAGCACCAAGCCACCCTGACGATGAGTTTGGTGAGCTCTGTACTTTCATAAAAAGCCTGGCCACAGACCTAAAAAGAGAGATAGACGAACGTGAATCTTCTCAACAGAGAAAGAAGGACCTACAAATCCAGCTGACGAAAGCCCAGCGCCATGAGTCTATAGGAATGTTGACCGAAGGAATAGCCCACGACTTCAACAATATACTGACAGGAATAACCGGCTACACCGATCTGGCTTTGGCCCAACTGGAGGATGACCACCCGGTAAAAAAATACCTGGAAATAATCTCTAAATCAGGTCAACAAGCCGCAGAAATGACACGAAAGCTGTCGACCTTCAACCGTAAGCAGGAACCAGGCAAACAGTCATTGGACATCAACACCATGCTCACCAACCTGTTTAAGATTTTAAACAGAATGATAGGCGACGACATCATCCTGGAACTTGAAACCATGCCTGATTTACCCAACGTCATGGCTGATCCGGCCCAGATCGAGCAAGTTTTGATGAATATGGCGGTAAACGGTAAAGACGCCATGCCGACCGGCGGCAAATTGCTCATCAAAACAACGGCTGTCAGTCTTGACGAATCTGCGGTTGAACATTTAGAGGGGGTTGATCCCGGGAACTTTGTCCAGATATCAATTACCGACAACGGTGCTGGCATGACGGACGAAATAAAAGATAAAATATTTGATCCACTATTTACAACTAAACCAACCGACCGTGGCACCGGACTAGGTTTGGCCACCGTCTTTGACATAATCAAACAACACAACGGTCATGTAAGCGTCGACAGTGCCGTCGATCAGGGAACCACCTTTAATTTTTTCCTGCCGATCGTTGCTGCGGATCTTAAAGTCACTGGCGAGCAAACCCCTGGCGATCCCACCATTGCCAGAGGTCAGGAAACAATACTGCTGGTAGACGACAATGACACCGCCAGAGATTTTATCTGCGAAAGCCTGGAATATTGCGGCTACAAACTTCTGACAGCCAACAGCGGCAAAGAAGCCGTCAAAGTCATCCACCAAACCGATTACAAAATTGACCTGCTTCTAACCGATGTTGTTATGCCCGGTATGAATGGAGCGAGATTGGCTGAAATCGCCAAAAATATCCACCCAACAATCAAGATCATTTTCATGTCCGGCTACGACGACCTGCCTGCCGATCCTGAACTGAAAATAACGGCCCCAGCCGGAGAATTCCTGAAAAAGCCGATGTCAATTCAAAGTCTGTCCCGCAAAGTAAGAGATGTCATCGACAGCTGAGCCACCCAGCACCGTCTAATTGTATTACGACTTCACGTGGCCAAAAATATGCATTACGATTCAGACGATCCCAACCTAAGTCAGACCATAACCCTGTCGCTCTGCATACCGACAATATTTCTCTACTCACCATTACTTACTTTCCCCCAGGCTAACCGGCAAAACAGGAAGCAATTAACTCTCCTGAATTTAAAAAGGAGTGGCCCCGACTGGATAATTGGCGAATATTTTTTCATGACAATGCGGTGCTCTACCAGATAAACAATAATAAACCTGCAGAATATTCTAAAACAGTTCTTGACACAAAAAAATCGATTGTCAAAAATACATTATGGAGTAGAATTCATTGTTCACCTTTTTATTAGAAAAGAATTAGATAGCACAATCCAGAAGGAGATGTTCAGAGATGGCTAGAATTACAGTTGAAGATTGTCTTACCAAGGTAGGTAACGAAAATCGGTTCGCCCTCATTCACCTTGCTGTTGCCAGATTAAAACAACACCGCAAAGGCAAACCATTCCTGACCAAAGGTAAAAACAAAGAACATGTTATGAGCCTGCGAGAGATTGCCGCGGGAGAAGTCACCTTTGAGAACCTTGCCGAACTTGGCGCCGAATCTGTCGAAGAGATCGAGGTTCAATCTCCCGAGACAGACACCACTTCCGCCAACCAAGATTGATAGACAACACCAATGCCAGCAGAATATTACCAGATACTCGGAATTTCCGAATCCGCCACAGCCACTGAGATCAAAAAGGCATATCGCAAGATAGCGATGAAGTATCACCCTGACCGTAACCAGGGTGATAAAAAAGCCGAAGAAAAATTCAAAGAAGCTGCCGAAGCCTACGAAGTCCTGGGCGACCTCGAAAAACGAAAAATATATGATCGTTATGGAGTCGAGGGCTTAAACAGCAGCGGCTTCAGAGGGGGACCGAGTGACATTAACGATATATTCTCCCACTTCGGCGACCTATTCGGTTTCGGTGGCCAGAGAGAGCAGGCCCCGGGCGGCCCTATTCAGGGCGCCGACCTTCGTTACGATCTGACTATTTCTTTCATGGAGGCTGTCCACGGCGCCGAAAAAGAGATCGAAATAAACAAACCGGATACCTGTTGGACCTGTGAGGGAACAGGCAGCAGGCCGGGGTATACCCCTGAAACCTGCCCCACCTGTAAGGGCCGCGGCCAGACAATTCGCAGCCAAGGATTCTTCAGTGTCAGTACAACCTGTCATGTCTGCCGAGGAGAAGGGCAAGTTATCAAGGAGCCCTGTACCGACTGCGACGGCAACGGCCTGGTTAATAAAAAGAAAAAGGTCTCCCTCAAAATTCCTGCCGGAGTGGATAACGGTTCAAGGATGCGTCTCACCGGAGAAGGTGAAGGTGGGCGTCGCAACGGCCAAGCAGGTGATCTTTACGTCTTCCTGTATGTGGAAGAACACGATTACTTTAAAAGAGACGGTAACAACATATATCTTAAACTGCCGATCTCCATTTCCCAGGCAACTCTGGGTTGTGCTCCTTCGCTCCCGACAATCCACGGCGAACAAGTTCTTAAGATCCCTGCCGGGACCCAATCCGGTCAACGTTTCACCTTAAGATCCCAGGGTGTGAAGAGTTTACGGGGTGGCGGCAATGGCGACATGATTGCCATTGTTGAGGTGGTAATCCCCTCCAGGCTGACCGAAAGGCAAAAAGAACTTATGGAGGAATTTGCCAAGATCGAGCAAGATACCGCAGGGACCGAAGAAGAGGGTTTCTTCAAAAAACTCTTCAGAAAAACCGCCTGAACTGGTATAAATAAGTCTTTAGGGACAGCATTTCCCCTTTTGCATTTACCATAATGCAATTTATTTAATATGGAACAGTTACTGGCGAGAAGAGTAATTGAAAGATTGTCCTACAACCCACAATGCGTTGACCCATTTTGATGAGGACGGCAACGCCCGAATGGTTGATGTCGGCTCTAAACCGGATACCAGGAGGGTGGCAATCGCCGGTGGTGAGATCAGCATGTCTGCCAAGGCATACGACATGCTCGCGGACGGCCGAATTGCCAAAGGCGATGTTCTTGGTGTTGCGAGGGTGGCAGGCATTATGGCGGCGAAGAAAACCCCTGATCTGATACCTTTGGCCCATCCGATCATGATCAACAAAGTAGAAATAGACTTCGTTAAAATCAGCAAAGATTGTACTATTAAAATAATTGCGAAAGTCAGCACAACCGGGAAAACCGGGGTCGAAATGGAAGCACTAAGCAGCGTGTCAGTAGCGGCATTGACCATATATGATATGTGCAAAGCAGTTGACAAAGGAATGATTATCGACAAGATAAGACTTCTAGAGAAAGCCGGCGGCAAGAGCGGCCACTACCAAATAAAAAATAAATAACACTACATTTTATCGGGAGAATCTTGTAATGGACGAGAAGCAACTGGCTCACTTCAAAGAAAAACTTGAGGAGATTAGCACAAGCCTTCTCACCGGTGCCGACAGAACCATTTCCGAAATGACGGACCATAGTGACAACTACCCAGACCCAACTGATCGGGCTGCGGCAGAATCTGACCGAAGTTTCGAGTTACGCATCCGTGATCGGGAAAGAAAGCTTCTCGGTAAAATCAAGGAAGCCATTGAGCGGATTGATAACAGCACATATGGAACCTGCGAAGAATGCGGCGATGCAATTGCCCCGGAACGGCTTGAAGCACGCCCGGTGACCACTTATTGTATTGACTGTAAAACCCGCCAAGAAACGGAAGAAAAAGCCAAGGCTTAAACAAGATGCCAGAACTCCGCAAAGACCCGATTCTGGGGCGCTGGATCATTATCTCCACCGAACGCGGTAAACGACCGACCGATTTCATTATCGAAGACAGTCCTGCCAAGGGAGGTTTTTGTCCCCTCTGCCCGGGGAATGAAGAAACAACCCCCAAAGAAGTTCTCTGTTACGGTCGGAAAAGCCCCAAACCGAACACCCCCGGCTGGTCCCTGCGGGTCGTGCCCAATAAATATCCCGCCCTTGTCATCGAAGGCAACCTGGACAAGGAAGGCGAAGGTATTTATGACAAGATGAACGGGATTGGTGCCCATGAAGTAATTATCGAAACCCCGAACCACAATGCCTCCTTTGCCCACCTTCCCGCCATCAAAATGATTCAGGTTTTCCAGGCCTTCAGGGACAGAATCCTTGATCTGGAGCGAGACCCTCGTTTCAGATACGCCATGATCTTCAAAAATTATGGCCGCGCCGCCGGGGCCTCTCTCGAACATTCTCACTCCCAGTTGGTTGCTCTGCCAATCTTACCCAGAATGATCGTCTCGGAGCTGGAAGGCAGCAAGAAATACTTCAGTTACAAAGACCGCTGCATATTCTGTGATATTATCCGCCAGGAAACAAAAAAAGACATTCGAATCGTCTGCCGGAATGAGCACTTCATCGCCATAGAACCTTACGCTCCTCGCTCACCTTTTGAGACCTGGATATTGCCCATCCGCCACTCCTCATCCTACGTATCAACGGATGACAAAATGATGGAATCCCTGACCGCAATATTCTCGGAGGTTATGCGACGCCTGGATGCCTGCATCCCCAACGTGCCATATAATTTTGTTCTGCACACCTCGCCATTGCGGTCTGAACCACTGGAATATTTCCACTGGCATTTCGAAATAATGCCCAAATTGACCTCAATTGCCGGCTTTGAATGGGGCTCTGGTTTTTACATAAACCCCGTTCCACCTGAAGACGCCGCCAAATTCCTCAAGGAAGCTGAAATTTAAAAATTTTTCTCTGATTAAAACGCACAGATAAGACCTAATAATCTACAAATAAGCAAACGAGGCCCCGGCAAATGAAAAAAATCCTGCTTGTTGATGACGAAGAGAGCATTCATCTCCTCTACCGGGAAGAACTTGAAGAGCAAGGATTTGAGGTTCACTCGGCCATGTCCGGTGAAGATGCCCTGAAAATTCTTACTACCCTGAAACCCAACATCATCATCCTCGACATAAACATGCCTGGTATGAACGGGATCGATGTTCTGAGAAAAATCAAAGAGATGGATGGCAGCATGCCGGTTATTCTCAGCTCGGCATACCAGGAATTCAAACAGGATCTTTCCTCATGGGCTTCGGACGATTTCATTGTCAAATCCGCCGACATGAGCCAACTTATTGAAGCAATTTACCGTCATATCCGCGACTGACATCACTGCAAAATCATTCGGTTTGCTATCTACTACGCTCTGGTGGAACGCCTCTGTTATCAAGGCGAAGACCCAGTGATCTACAGAATTAGTTAATTTTAATAACTCACCAGACCAAACAATGCTGCCAACAATGAAAGACATCCAAAGCCTGCCCGATCACCGCCGCATCAACATTAAGAAAGTAGGGGTCAAGGACATATCGTATCCAATCAAGGTCCTTGACAAAGCCAGGCACCACCAAAGCTCGGTGGCCACCGTCAATATGTACGTCAACCTGCCCCATCATTTCAAGGGCACCCACATGAGCCGTTTCGTTGAGATTCTCAACCGCTTCCACGGCAGCATAAATCTCAAAAGTTTCCATACCATTCTGGAAGAGATGAAAGAACGCCTCCAGGCCGAAGATGCCCACATTGAAATGGAATTCCCCTATTTTCTCAAGAATGACACCGGCCAGGGCATGGTCGGCATTAATGAGTATACCTGCCGCATGCACGGCTCTCTGGCTCAGACGGATGAGCTCACCATGAACATTAAAGTTCCCATCTACCCTCCCCTGACCAGTCAAGCCGACAACAGCCTCACGAGTTCTCTTGGCCGGTGGGGGATTGCCGATATCAGCTTTTCTTTTAAACATTTTATCTGGATCGAAGATCTGATAAAAATGATTGAAGAAGTAACCTTACATGATTTAGATTGGTCCGATGCGCCATGCGAAGAAGTCGGACGAGCCCTTTCCGTTGAAAGCATTACCCATGCAATTGGTGAAAAACTGGCCAAAAACCATGATATCAGCCGTTTTACGGTCACCGTCAAGAATCTGGCCGTTGGCTTTAACACCTTTGCAACTCTGGAAGGGCCATAACTAACTTTACGTCTCACTATATCTATTGCAATAGTGAGCAGCTTAAGTTGCGGTGTCGTGCCAAGCGTTTGTTTTGATATCCATGGGGCATGGATGCATGACTAAGATGTTTTTGGCATTTTCATTCTGACTTTTATATTTTATGAGTTTTGATATTAGAAATATTACTTTCTACTCCAATAGATTATTGTAGCCAACCAAGTTGAGACCTTAACAATAAATGCCTGCGGCATTGCCAAGAAAGAGAGCGCACAACGTTATGCAACACGAACTTCTTTTTGAGATCGGCACAGAAGAACTTCCTGCCGGATACATCCAACCGGCCCTGGTCAATATGAGCAAGATAGTGACCAACCAGCTTACCGAACTTGGTTTGCCCCATGGTGACATAAAGACTGCCGCCACTCCGCGCCGTCTCACCATATGCGTCGACAAACTAGCCTCAGCCCAAAAAGACAGCCGCGAAGAAGTAACAGGCCCCCCAAAGGCTGCCGCTTTTGACGCGGAGGGCAAGCCAACCAAGGCTGCAGAAGGATTTGCCAAGTCAAGGGGCGTAACGATTGAAGATATCCAGATCGCCAAAACTCCGAAGGGCGAATACCTGATGGTCGTTGTCGAGAAAAAAGGAAAAAACACCACGGCCCTGCTTCCGGACCTGCTGAATAAAATAATCAAGCAACTGCCCTTCCCCAAATCTATGCACTGGGGATCTGGTTCGGCCACCTTTGCCAGACCTATCCAGTGGCTCGTCGCCCGTTACGGCGATCAGCTCATTCCCTGCCGGGTCAATGACATCCAAAGCGGCCTTACCACCAGAGGACACCGCTTCATGTCCCCCGCCTCCCAAGAAGTTACCGGTTTCAACAGCTACCTGGACAACCTCCGTAAAGCCCATGTTATAGCGGATATGGAAGAGAGGAAACAAGCCGTTATCAAGGAGATAACCGAGTCTGCTAAACTGGCAGGCGGCATGGTAATGGACGATGCCGAACTGGTGGACACCGTCACCAACCTGGTTGAAAAACCCCACGCGGTCTGCGGGGAGTTCGATAAAAAATTCCTGGCCCTGCCCAGGGAGGTGTTGATCACCTCAATGCGCGAGCACCAGAAATATTTTGCGATTGTTGACGGCAATGACGAACTGCTGCCCAACTTTATCGCCGTCAACAACACCGCGACCAGGGACAATAAGCTTGCAGTTGCTGGCCATCAGCGGGTACTGAGAGCCCGTCTTGAAGACGCCCTGTTTTTCTTTACGGAAGACCAGAACCAACAGCTGGCTGATCGCGTAAATAAACTCTCCGGCGTAGTTTTTCAGGCCGGTCTCGGAACCATGTTGGAAAAAACCGAGCGGATAGCCAAACTGGCCGAATGGCTGGCGGAAATCGTAGCGCCACCGGCTTCCGCAACCGCAAAACGGGCCGCGCAATTAGCCAAAGCAGACCTCATCACCGAACTGGTCAATGAATTCCCCTCCCTGCAGGGGACCATGGGACGAGCCTACGCCCTGCTCGACAAAGAGCCGGTGGCGGTAGCCCAGGCAATTGCCGAACATTACCTGCCGGTCCGGGCTGGAAGCCGCTTACCCGAATCCGATGGCGGCGCCATTGTCGGTCTCGCCGACCGGATCGACACCATTGCCGGCTGCTTTGCAATCGGTAAGCAGCCCACCGGCACCACAGATCAGTACGGTCTCAGACGCCTGTCCCTCGGCCTTTTGCATATCATTAGCGACCGGGGATATTCCCTCTCACTCCAAGAGCTGACCACCAAGGCCATCGAGCTCTACGGCGACAAAGCCAGCACGGAACGCCAATCAGTCCTGGAAGCCATAATTAATTTCATCAGGGGCCGCTACGTCAACGACCTGATAGCCGCAGGAATCCCGGCCCCGGCCATTGAAGCGGTAACTTCCGTTGACTTCGATGACCCGATCGACTGCAGTCGGCGCATCGAAGCCCTGAGCGCCGTCCAGAACGAAGAAACTTTCACTATCCTGGCCGGTTCATTCAAACGGGTCCGCAACATCATCAAGGACCACCAGGAAGATCAGGTCAACGCGTCCCTCCTCGCTGAAGAGGCCGAAAAAGTTCTTTATAACGCCTTTCTGAAAGTGGCCGCCGAAACCGAACCGATGCTGAAAACCCGCAATTACCAGGCAGCAATGGCTGTCATCCTCGAAATGAAGGAGCCGGTCGACCGCTTCTTTGATGAGGTAATGGTCATGGCCGACGATGAACAGATCAGGAACAACCGCCTAGCCCTGTTAACCGCCATTTCTCACCTCTTCCTGAGAATCGGCGATTTTTCCAAAATGTCATAGGAGAAATGCGGCAGTCCCCGGACTGCCGCTGCAGCGATAAACGGGGGGAATCTTCAGGCAAGACATTACAGTTTCCTCCCCCTAGGGGACTTACCTCACCCATAAATAGACCGCAATCACCAGGTAATCGAGACCTTCTTACGAGATCAGCTAACCATTGGAGGAATCAACCTTACCTCTCATACTTTTTACATTGCCCCTTTTCTTCTTGCTGTCCAACCTTTTTCGTTTGGCATTGCGACTGGGCTTGGTAGCTTTCCTTTTTTTAGGTGTCACACTTACGCTTCTGACCAGTTCCTGCAAACGGCGCAAGGCCTCTTCCCGGTTCTTTTCCTGACTGCGATACTGCCGGGCCTTAATGATGATCACCCCGTCAGCGGTGATCCGGTGGTCATGCAACTTTAACAATCTTTCCTTGTAAAGATCCGGCAGGGAAGAAGCCGTAATATCGAAACGCAGGTGAATGGCGGAGGCGACCTTATTGACATTCTGACCACCTGGCCCAGGGGAACGAATGGCGCTGATCTCAATCTCATGCTGATGAATTACGACTGTTCCAGATATCATTAACATCTTTTCAATTCCCCAAAAGCACTGGAACCAAACATCTCAATAGTATAATAATGCCTGAAAGAAAGCCGCCGGGTAATTAAAGCAGTCCCGGCGGCTCCTACCTCTCCGTTATGTAAAATCAAGCTTTCTTCAAGAACCAATCTCGGTAACCCAGAAATCATGTTTATTACAAAAGCTGCTGGCATAGCGGGCTGATTTCCCGGCCGGCAGCTCAAAGACCGACACCGCCTTGACGTCGGTGGCAGAGAAAGTTTTTGCACCGATAACCTCGCCGTTATCAGACACCAGAGTATGGCGCACAATAAAATGGGGCTCGGTCATAGGATGATTGGTCTTGATAGTTACCTTACTGCCATCAATACTGACCACCGGCGCGTGACTTTTGGCCTTACCGGCCCACTTGCCCTGAGCTTCGGCGGTATAAATCAGCCCCTTCGGTAAACCGCCGGTCCCGGCCAGCACCGGCGGAACTTTGCCGACGGCAACTCCAGCCGCCACAACCAGAGATGCTTTCAGGAAATCTCTACGGTCTGTCATAACATTCCTCCTCTATTCATTTAACTATTCTGTTCCAGACCTATAACCAAGCTTGGAATTTAATTAAATTATACCCTTTTCCAAGCAGGGAAAGGCAAGAACTAAAACCGCACAGCCAACTGGACAGAAGAGAAACAGAATCGCCTTAGCCCGCATATTTCACCAGTCGAGATGCCGGATAGGCAAAGTATGATGTTTTCAGCTATACTTTAGTATGCTGAAAGCTTTATACAGCAGACTATACGGATATATCGGCTGGCCCGCAGGGTGAGTAGCTTTGAAAAAAAACCATGTGTATTTCATTTGGTACAAACTGCGACCTTGATATTCCACAGCAAACCAAAGATTTAACACACAAGTACAATCAGTTAAAATGACTTTTCAAAAATACTCATGAAATATGCGGGTTAGAGTGCCGTCCCGACCTCTGCAAACAATTGCTTCTTTCAGAGGAAATACCTCCATACAATCACATGAGACCCAAACAAATCTAGCTTAATTCGATGATCAGCTGTGTTGCCGGGCAATCTTCTCAAACATCATAACCAGCCCAACGGCAAGAGCATAGATTGATCTGATGCCCAGATGACCACTGGCCGAAGAATCAAAGAATAGGTTAAGATCGGAATCCATGCCCTCCTCCGCTTTCCAGTAACTGATCAGAATAGGCAGCTTGGGCAATGGATACAGTACAACCGAGATATCGGCAGAAAAACCAGCCACCAGCCGCTGCCCGCTGAATAAATCGATCAGCAGTTCCAGCAAGTCGGTATGTTGATCGACTAACTGCTTCAGACCATCTTCACCCTTTCTGGTAAAAAGCGGGCTCATCGCCGCCCCATCCTGTAGCTCCCGAAACGGCAGCCAATCACCAGTGGGCTCGCCACCCTTGCTTTCAACGATATAGCTCAACAGCGGAATAGTCAACCCGGCATGGGTATGGCATTCGGAGGAGACCTTGCCCTGCCGATCCACCATGAAATTCTTGCCGAGAGATTTGATCATCAGACTGCTATTAACCAGACGGCCGCCAAGCCTCTCGGCTGCCTCAGAAAAATCCAGCTTCGCAACCAACTTCTGCAAATCTGCGACCTTCTCCTGACGCTTCATCTCATCGGGATCACGTTCTTCAACTCCGCCGACGAACTTCTCAGCTTCAGCCAGCTTCAGATAGGGACAGTCGGCCAGCTTCTTTTCCCCCTTAACCGCCGCTGCGGCAAAGGCTAGACAAGATGGCAGATAACAGCGGCCGCAATTGGTCTTGGGCAGTAATTTATATACTGCCAACGGATTCCTGGTCTGGGTCATCGATTACTCCATTCCGGTATTACCATGGTCCTGGGTGCGACTGTTCAAGGGTAGTAAAAATAATTACATTTTTGCCAACTACGTGGATTCTGCGTTCCATAACTTTTTTTCGTTTTCTTTTGACTAAATTTTTTTTAATGACACCTACCCACCGGCTCTGTTATTAATCAGATGATTAAATAATTGTCCGCACCAGCTATAGTTACATCATTATTGACCGCTGCTTTCAATCTAATTTTTGATTCACCAGCAACCAGCCGTTTACCAGGCAAGCTATCCCAATATCAGGTTACCTTAAAGCATGGATTCTAAGCCAACCGCAAAAACAGGCCTCGCCAGAATCAGGGCCGCCTTTTTCTACTCCCTGCACGGGTTGCATTTTGCCATTTTCAACGAAGCAGCCTTTCGGCAGGAGCTTTGCCTTGTAATCATTATGACCGTTGGCCTACTGCTGTTGCCATTATCTCTTGTCTGGAAGGCGCTGCTCTTACTGGCAACGGCAATGGTTCTCGTTATCGAACTATTGAATTCCGCAATTGAGTCCGTGGTCGATTTGGCGGCCCCAGAATATCACGTCCTGGCGAAGCATGCAAAAGATCTTGGCAGTGCGGCCGTCTTGGTTGGCATCGTCATTACCTTGATATTATGGTGCGCTGCCATTTTTGAGATTATTTTTTCGGGACGAGCGGGATGACAACCAAGGAAGAGCAGCCAGGAGCACAACCCGGAGATTCATGGAAAATAAAACTTACCGCAACTAAACTTATTCTTTGCGCAGCATTATTTTTCGTGCTTTTTGACAATTTTGCCTTCTTTCATAATGTTTTACATGTCTATCCCCTTACCCTTAAAAACTTCTGGTTCCTGGCCTCTTTAGCAGTAACGCTCACGGCCTCTATTCTGCTCCTGTTCACTTTGCTGAGCTCGAAGCATACCACAAAACCGATCCTGATAATTTTCCTGCTGCTGTCATCGGCTGCCGCCTACTTCATGAACAATTATAATGTGGTCATCGACCACACCATGCTGCAGAATATTATGCAGACGGATTTAGCCGAGTCAGCCGATTTGTTTAGCCGCAAATTATTGTATTACTGCCTTTTACTTGGTGTATTGCCGGCCTTGTTGGTCTATAAGGTAGAACTTGTTGCCACATCTTGGCAGAAAGCGGCCTTGGCAAAGGCCAGAGATACCGCCCTCGCCCTGCTGATCATTCTGGCAATGGCGCTTATTTTCAGCAAAAGCTACACCTCTTTTCTCAGAGAGCATAAGCTGTTGCGTTATTACACAAATCCAACCTACTACGTCTACTCAGTCGCCAAATACCTGAATAAGACCTTCGCCCACTCCGAGATCGTGGTCAGTTCCCTGGGTGCTGACGCCCAAATACCCTTAAGCGACCTCGACAGGGAGCTGATCATCCTGGTGGTAGGCGAGGCGGCCAGAGCAGACAGGTTCTCATTAAACGGCTACTCCCGGGAAACCAATCCCCTCCTGCAGCAAGAAAACGTTGTCTCCTATACAAATATGCATTCCTGCGGCACCTCCACCGCCTATTCGGTTCCGTGCATGTTCTCCATTTTGCCCCGGGACACCTATAGCGACAGCAAGGGGGCGGCCACCGAAAATCTGCTGGATGTATTAAACCATGCCGGAATCAATGTTCTGTGGCGCGACAACAACTCGGATTCAAAGGGGGTCGCGCGCCGATTTCCGCACCAGGATTACAAAAATCCGGAGGTCAACCCGATCTGCGATATTGAATGTAGAGATGAGGGGATGCTGGTGGGTCTGCAGGAGCATATCGACGGGCAAAAGGAGGGCGACATTCTGATTGTCCTGCACCAGATGGGCAATCACGGTCCCACCTACTATAAGCGATATCCCGCCTCTTTCGAAGTATTCACCCCGACCTGCCGGACAAACCAGCTCAATGAATGCACTGAAGAGGAGATCGGCAACGCCTATGATAATGCCTTGTTATATACCGATTTTTTCCTGTCGCAGGTTATTAAGTTGCTCAAACAAAACTCAAGTAACTTCGAAGCGGCGATGGTCTATATGAGCGACCATGGCGAATCTCTCGGCGAATATGGCGTTTACCTGCACGGGCTGCCCTATATAATGGCACCGGAATCCCAGAAGCATATTGCCTCTGTTTTATGGTTCAGCAACAGTTTTAAGATCGACGAAAAATCTCTCCGCCAAAAATCGACCCAACCGTTTTCCCATGACAATCTATTTCATACCGTCCTCGGCCTGATGGAGGTGGAAACATCAATCTATGACAAGAGCCTGGACATCATCC
>DAOVJK010000048.1 GCA_030673265.1 Pseudomonadota bacterium
AATGTTGCGGCTGCCGAGACCATACTGCCCGGATAGATAACACCAGTCATCATCGGTAGCAAAAGAGCTGACTTCAAGTCTGTCTGGCATCTCAATGAGGTCTAAATCCAGCAGGTCTTGGTCAATATCGTTCTCGGGGGCGGTGATGGCCTGATGATATTGGGTTAATAATGCGGGAACCTTGTTGGCATGAAAGGTGACGGGATGGTCTGCCGGCTTTTCCGAGATGGTATGCTCGGCGTCCTGTTCGACTACCGGCAGAAAACCTTCGTTATCCAGGTAATAATAACGGCCGTATTGGTGGTCTGTAAGATCATGGCGGTTTAGCACTCTGCCGTCATTAAGTTGCAGAAGGGACGAGATGCTCATCTCGCCGTTGTCTGCCAGAGCTATTTTGGTAAAAGCCCGGGCCGCCGGCAATAATAGTGATTTATTGCCGCAACGGTGGAGGGCATCGACCAGATCAGGGGTTTTTGCCCGGGGCAGGGTCATCCCGAAGACATGTTGGCCGGTGGCCGGGGCAATGGCGGTAAGATTAAAGAGTCCGTCGTGGCCCGGCCCGGTTAAATGGATGTTTTCCGGCGCGATCTCCTGGCATAGTTCTGCGGCCAACCACATCCAGATCGATTCATCCTGGTCCTGGGCAATTGAACGTTTGTTGAAGGTATTCAATTCAACTTCGGCAGTAGTTCTACCGATATCCAGCAATGTTTTACGCAGCTTGATTATTGCTGGTTGGCCCGGGCCGGATGGTTGATTGAGCCATTTGAACCTTCCACTGAATAGGGCCGCAGTCAGGTCCATGGTTTTTTTGTCGAGCAGCCAGGTTGCCCACGGACGGTTATCCGCCCCGGGGATGGTCAGCAACCATTCGTCTTGATGCTTTTTGATGGTGGTGTCTACGGCGCCGCCCTGACCAAACAATTCGTAAACGACCTGACCGATGACATGCCATGGGCTTTTTTTGAATAACAAGGGCAGGGGAATCTGGGTCTCGGGCTTATTGTCAGCCCAGCCCATAATTTTTAGAGCCAGGGCTGCGAGATGGGGACATGGGCGGGACTGATCACCGACGGCAGGTGTACAGGACTCACAGACAGCGGTGAGAACCTGGAACCTTTCGGGGTTTTCATGGTTATCGGCCATGTCCAGATAGGCGAGACTTGTTCCCTCACCGGTTCTGATAATCGCACCGGCGGTATTTCTGAACAACAAAAAAACATCGAGTTGCCCGGTTTGCAAAATATCCAGGCCGGCCTGACGCATATCATTGTCAAGCCAGGAAGAAAATAATGATGTAGTGTCTGTCGCGGTCTGGATTGGGGCGTTGCTCGGTATGGCTCGAGGAGCAAAACTGTCCTTGGCGGTCTGCTCGTGCAGGATGAAGACAAAATCGAAGACATGGGCCAGAAAGAGTCCCAGATTTAAATCTCTGATGCCTTCCGTGTTTAGCAGTTTGCTTATTTGGGTTTCAAGGAGTTCGCCCAGGGTGGAGATGCCCTCTCCGTCGATGCCTGTATGCATTGCCGAAGGCAGGAGCATGCTTCTGGTCGAGGTGGCGAGGAGTTTCGGCGAAAGTGAGGCCCGCTGCCCATTAAAACGGAAGATAGCATCGGCGACAGTCTCCTCGGTGGACAGAGGCTGAAAATTCCTGAGATCCGCCTTGGTCAGGATTGGGTGCCCCAAAGTTGTGCAGCCGGTACTGAGAACGGCGTTTTCCAGGGCAGTTCCGCCGTTTCTTCGAGAGCTTATGCGACCCACCAGGGCTGCCCGAAAGGCTTCTTTAACGGTCTTGAAGCCCATCTTGGCCAGTCTTTCCTCGCTATTTGGCGGCAGGGGCAGGATGTGAACCGGTGATTCCAGAAATTTCTGGCGGACTGATCGGTTATTACTTGTTTTTGCGATGCTATTTCTCATATATCAACTTTTATGAAACCATATCCAACGTTTCGTTCGGAGCGGTTAAGAAGAACAGCTAATTCTACCGTTGCCGGGTAAGCCATGCAAGGTAAAATCCTGTTTAGTCAGTTCTTAAAAAATGTGGCGGATCTGATATGTGAAAAAAAGCACGATTTCAAGTGATTGGTAAGTTGTTTGGTGAATGTGCTAACGAGAAGGCCTGCCACCGAATCTTTAGCCCGTATATCTCCTGAATAATTATCTGAATTGATTTTATCTTGCCGAATTTATGGGAGGTGTTGGGGGATGGGTAGATAGTACTGGGCCGTCAGGTAGTGGCCGCAAAACAGTAAACTGTAGAAAAGCATGAGCCATTTTTTTCGTATGAGGCGTCAGTCTGCAACGGCGATTATTTTTCCCCAAAAAAACGCCTGGGAATTTTGGGAAAAGTGCCTCCGCTAGCCTGATATTTAATTTAAAAAACTTTTTTAACAATTAACTTACTAAAAATATGTGGTTTTTCCTTCGAAGGAAGCTGGGAACCATAACGAGCTTTAAATTGGGAGCTAACTAGTGATATACTGTGAAAATGCCGTACGTTCTTCTTTGTTTTTTAGAGATATAATTGTGGTCGATCCCTGATAGACGGTGATCCGGCCATGTGTAAATATTAATCAGCACTGGAGACAAGAATGAGAAAGATTGGGGGGGGATTTCTGTTTGCCGTTCTGCTGTTTGGGGTGATCATTACCGTTTTTATAGCTTCCGAGCCGGAAAGTAAGAAGAAATTAACGATTGGGGTGGTAAACCCTAATCCTGGCAACAAGGAGACCCATCTCAGTTTTATTGATTCCATCCGGACTGCTGCCGAAAAAGAGGGCTGGCTGCTTTCTTTTATAATATGTGAAGAAAAGGAGGAAATTGACTCAGCCATCCAGGAGATGGTTCAGCGCCAGGTCGATATGATTTTTTCCGTCACCACTCCAGCCACCAAGAAGGTCAAAAAAGCGATAGCCGGCCAGGGCATTGCCGGAATTTTTGCAATCTATGATCCGGTACAATCCGGTGTTATCGAAAGTCTACGCCATCCCGGCGGCGATCTCACCGGGGTGCAAATTCGCGGCAGTGTAGCAAAAAACCTTGATTGGCTCCTGACTGTGGCTCCTAACACAAAACATATTTACGTGCCGATTCGGCTTGATACCAAGGCGGCACCGCAGAGTTTAAAGGATTTACGGGATGCTGCCCAATTAATCGACATCCGCCTTACTATTGCTGAGGTGAATAATGAAGCAGAACTGGATAAGGCGCTTCTTTCTATCCCGGCCGATGCCGATGCGGTTTTCCTGCTCCATTCGATGCTGATTTCAACCCACGCACAAAAGATTGTCGACATGGCCAATGCCAGGAAAATTACCTCTGTGGCGGCAATAGGGAAAAGCCGTGAAGGTACCCTGATTTGTTTCAGTCCCAACCTCTCTAAAATAGGTAAGCAGGCGGGCCGGATCGCCTTGGAGGTTTTGAGGGGTGAAGCGCCCGGCAATGTTCCTGCCGAGATGGCCGAGTTTGTGCTCGGCATCAATCTGCAGTCGGCGGGAAAAATTGGCTTGGAAGTGCCGCATAATATTTTGATCCTGGCTGATTATATTGTCCGATAGGCAGGGGGGATTATCGATGCAAAACAAAAGTATTAGAGCCTGGTTGATCACACCGCTCATCTCCTTATTTGTGGTTCCTCTCCTGCTCCTGGGGGCAGGCCTTTCCTGGCAGAACTATGGCGTTGGAAAAGAGCAGATAAAATCGCTGCAGTTGAAGCTCACCCACCTGGCCGCCGATAATGTTTCGATTTTTCTACATGAGCAGGAAGTCAGAATTGATTCGATGTTGGGCTCCAATTATCTGCCTGGCCTGCCGTTAGAGCAGCAGCGCCAGCTGTTGAGCAGATTTTTGCGCGCGATCAAGGATGAAAAGCATGGCGCGGTTTTCAGTGCGATTTCCCTTCTCGATGATCAGGGCCGCGAAGTAGTGCGGATTTCCGACACAACCCTCGTTGATCAAGATGATTTGCTTAACATGGCTGAGGCCGATGAATTTACGATGCCGGCAACTACAGGCCAGTCCTATTACAGTCCCATCTATTTTGACGTGCTGACCGGAGAGCCGATGATGAAAATCAGCGTGCCGATGAGGGATTTGCATGACCTGCGTTTAAAAGGCGTGCTCGTCACCGAGATGACCTTGAAGTCCATGCGCCATCTGGTTGCCGCCATGCGAATCGGCCGAGACGGTACCGCTTATATTACGGACCAGCAAGGGCGCCTGGTCGCCCATCCCAATCGTTCTCTGGTCCTTAGAAATGTCCACTTTGAGGCTCCCGATATTCCGACCATCATGGAGGGCATCGCCGGCGACAAGGCGGTGGTCGCGGCTGAGAAGATTCATTTTGGCAATCAAACCATGTTTTTTATAACCGAGATTCCCACCGCCGAGGCGTTGCGGCATATCCATCGCTCCCTCTTTATTCTCTCTTCTTTTTTGGTGTTCCTGCTGATCGGGTCTGTGGTCCTCGGCTTTATCGTCGTCAGGCAAATTATCCGGCCGATAGAGTCTTTGGCGGAAACGGCCAAAAATATCAGCCAAGGAGATTTTTCACAGAAGGCGAAGAGCAAACGGATGGATGAGATTGGTGAGCTGGCCATGGCCTTTAACACCATGACGGAGCGGCTTCTCACCACTATTGGCCACCTTGAACACGAAAAAGATTTTGTCAGAAATGCCATAGAATCTCTGACCCATCCCTTCTACGTTGTCGATGTCAACGATTATACGATTAAACTCGCCAATTCAGCGGCAAATTTCGGCAGCTTCAGCCCAGGCGCTACTTGTTATCAGCTCACCCACAAGCAAGATCATCCCTGTGGAGGCGATGAGCATCCCTGTGTGATCAGGGAGGTCATGAAAACTAAAAAGCCTGTCATTGTCGAGCACCTGCATCCGGACCCAGCCGGCAAAATGGCAACCTTTGAAATATACGGTTATCCGATCTTTGATGATGAAGACGAGGTTATCCAGGTGATTGAATACAATATTGATATTACCGAAAAGAAGAATCTTGAAGCGCAACTGCTACAGTCGCAAAAACTTGAAGCCCTCGGTAGCCTTACCGGTGGTGTTGCCCATGATTTCAACAACTATTTGACCACGATCATCGGTTACAGCCAGATGGGCCTGCGGAAGCTGCCGGAGGACGCCCCGCTTCGTCCTCGCCTGGAGACCATCATCGAAGCCGCTCAGAAGGCGGCGGCTCTCACCAAGCAGTTGCTGGCTTTCAGTCGGAAGCAGGTCATGGAAATCAAGTTGATCGACCTCAACACGCTTATTCGCAATATGGTAAAAATGCTGGATCATCTGGTCGGCAAGAAAATTGAGATGAAAGAGCTTTTACGCGATTCGATCGGTACGATCAAAGCTGATTCGAGCCAGGTGGAGCAGATTATCATGAATCTGGCCGTAAATGCCCGTGATGCTATGGCCGATGGCGGCACCCTGTTTTTTGAGACCGATTCCATTGTTTTGGATGCCAGTTATTGCTGGGCCCACCCCGAAATGAGACCTGGCCCCTACGTTGTTTTCTCGGTGACCGACAGCGGCCATGGCATGCCGGCTGAGGTCAGGGATAACATATTTGACCCATTTTTCACCACCAAAGGAGAGGGGGAAGGCACCGACTTGGGGCTATCCACTGTATATGGCATAGTTAAACAGCTTAATGGGCAGATTTTTGTCTACAGTGAACCGGGTACAGGAACCACTTTCAAGATTTACTTCCCTGAGTTTAAAGATGGTGGGGAGGCGCTTGAGGAAAAGGAAACCCCGGTTACGCTTGGCGGCTCGGAAACGATCCTCGTGGTTGATAACGAATCAGAGATCAGGGTGATCGTCAAAGATACCCTTCAGTCCTTTGGTTATGAGGTTTTGGTTGCGGCGTCCGGGGAAGAGGCCCTTGAGCTTGCGAAGAGCTCCGACAAGAAAATTAATCTGCTTTTAACCGATGTGCTCATGCCCGGTATGAACGGGCGTGAGTTGGCCAAGAAGCTGACGGCTATCGACCAGGAAATTAAGGTACTGTTTATGTCCGGATACACTGACGACATCATCTCCCATCAAGGTGTGCTGAAACCCGGGATTATGTTGGTCAACAAGCCCCTGGTCCCAAACCTGCTGGCCCGGAAAATAAGGGAGATACTGGATAAAACCGCCGCAGTATAGACGTTGGTCCGACAAGATGAAATAACCTCAGCCTTCCCTGGCCAATCATCCGCTCAAAGCAGCAGGGTAACCAGCAGTGCCGGGGTGGCTCCCTACCAAATAGGGAGTTCGGACAGGAAGATAAAAAGCAGCCGTCAAGGTCTTGTCCCGAGCCAAAGAACACGGCAGAAATCTTGGGGGGGGATGTTCGTAATCGTATTTTACAGGCCTGTAGTAAAAGGATCGGTAAAATGCGAGACATCCTATGTTGCCCCGGCCTTTATGTATTTAATGATCAGTGGTCATGCCGTAACGGGTTTTATTGCATCAAGACAGCGAAGAGCCAAGCAAAGACTTGCCCTCTTTTTACCGGGGTTCTTATCCTGCGAAGACGAAGATCCACAACCGGCTAGCTTACCACTTGGTTTTTCCCCTGGCTTTTTGCCCTGTATAACCGTCTATCCGCCTTAATTAGTAAGTCTTTCGGCGAGTCGCCATCCTCAGGATAACTGGCAATGCCAAAACTCGCAGTAAGCCGAATAATCCGGTCGTCTTCCAACCTGATTTTCAGATCTTCAACGCCCTTCCGAATCCGCTCGACAACACTTGCAGCCGGATCTTTTTCAAGCTCCGGCATGACAACGAGGAACTCCTCACCTCCGTAGCGACCGAGCACATCGTAGCCCCTCAGTCTGCTCTGAATACAGTCAGTAAATGCAGTGAGCGCCTCATCTCCGACCGGGTGGCCATGCTGATCGTTAATTTTCTTGAAATCGTCGATGTCGGCAATTGCAATGGAGAATTTCAGATTTAAACGTTTGCTCCTTTCCGATTCCTTGGCCATAAAATCGTTGATATATCTCCGATTAAAAGCATTGGTCAGGGGATCGGTGGTCGCCTCTATGACTTCATCGGTAATGTCCCTGATGATAAGCTGGATGCGGCCCCTCTCGTTCTTCTTGTTCAGGCGGAGATAGTAGCCGGAAAATTCATATACCCTTGTGCCCTTTTCGAAGCGCACATTTCCGATCTTCGTTTTATTGTGGAGGTCGTAATGGATCTCACGCCAACGTTTCTCCGGGACCAGAACAGAAATAGGCTTATCGAGAATGCCTTCGCCGAACACATTCCTGGCATTATCATTGGCCCAAAGTATCAATTGCTCATCACCCTGATCGATAAGTTCTATGAACATTTCCGGCAAAAGGTTCAGAATCTCCTTGGAATACTTCAGTTTCAACTCCAGAAATTCATTGTAGTCACCATCCAGGTTTTGCACAAAATCACGACTGGTTAAGATTTTGGAAGCCTTACCAGACTCGTCATTAACAACAACTCTTCTGATATTGCGCAGGTTCATCTCTTGAACAACCTGGGTTACTGGCCAAGAAGGTTCAACGCAATAAACGGGGCTTGTCATGCAGGTTTCAACCTTGGCAGATAAAGGCACTTGGTCCTTGGCCATCCGCAAAATGTCTTTTTCTGTAATGATACCGATAGCATGCCCATCCTCCAAAACAGGAACTGAACTAATGTTGTGCGCAATGAATTGCTCAAGCACTGCCAGGACCGTTTCCTGGGGCCCCACCGTCACTAGTGCACGTTGGTGATCCAGGATATGTTTGATCTTCAAGGCGGCCTTCGGAAAATCATCTTCCATGTGCTTAAGAATATCCTTTTGGGTGACAACCCCCTGGAAGCAGTTATCTTCATCGGATACGATCAGCCTACGAATGTTATTTTCCAGCATTAAGCTCAAAGCATAACTTAAAGTCCTTGTCCCCTTGGCATGGACAAGATTTTTCTTAACAAATGGGTGGATAGATTCTGCCGGATCTATCTTCTGATACATCATGCGGACAACGTCACGCTCGGTGATGATCGCTACCGGCTTTTCCCCCTTTAGGATAACCGCAACGCCATTTGTGTTGTGGCTCATGAGAGCCAGCAGTTGCTGGAAGGTAGAATCAATCGGCAGAGACATACCGTCTCGCCTCACAATATTCTGGAGGAGGGTCTGCCCCTTTGTACTTCTCAATTGATCGACGTCTTCAAAGGACTTTTCAAGTACATACTTGGAAAAATCAATCTGGTTAAATTCACTGCCATGCTGGTTTTGTAGCAGCTTGAAAAAATTGCAGTTTTTACAATTCTTCATCTTATTTTGAGACGTGCCGTCAACTTCACCGGTGCACAAGGTGCCATTAATGAAACTGCAGGCCCTGCCACCATTTTTCCCGCCCAGAAAGCCATCTGCCCTGTGAAAACTTGCGGCAATGCAGACACCGTGTTCCTCTGTCCTGAGGCCGCGTGGTTCACGACCGCAGTTCATGTATTCCCAACAATTCAAATCTTTTTCTCCTGTATGTTTAAAAAAAAGGGGTAAGCCGTATGGCCCGAGGTCCTGCCCTCATCCACATCCAGCAATATCTGCATGGACCTGGCCGGATCGTTAACGGGACCGGCGTAATTGATCCGGATGAGAAAATCATCGCCGCTCATCCCGCTGTCGGGATCAACGCCGTCAACGGGATAGCTTGCCTCCCCCGTCCAATCCAGGGCAGAGGCGGGTTAATTACCTAAGACATACTCATCGGCACCCATGTCATACTCATCAACGCCGTCGCCCGTTGTCTCCACATCGTAAGGCCGTGAATCCCCTTCTATATCGTCGCCAGGAGCGGAGGTGGCTGAGGCGCTGTCGATACATGGAGAAACCTTGGTGCAGCCAGCCGGTTCGTCGGCACCGTTACAGAGCAGGAAAACGCCGGCGCTGGTGGGGCTGCCAAGCCCTGCCTGCTGAAAATCAACAAACCAGGGATTGGCGTCGATATTGCCAGTACCGGCATAACCATCTTGCACATCGGAATAGGTAATGGTCGGCGTACCAGATATGTTGGTGCCGCTCCCATCTGCGCTATTTCCCCAGATGATACTGTTGATAATGGTAGCTGAACCACTCAGGCCACCGCCGTATCGCTTGGCGTAGTTGCCGCTGATGGTGCTGTTATAAACGTTCAGTGTCCCGGAGCTATAGATACCACCGCCGTCGCTGTAAGTTGTCAGATCGCCAATGTTACCGCTGACAATACAGTTGGTCAGCGTCACGGTGCCGCCATTAGTTATACCGCCACCATAGGACCCGGCCCGGTTGCCTCGGATATTGCTCCTGCTTATATCAAGCGAGCAGCCTCCCCCGACGCTGATGCCGCCGCCGGCGGCGGTGCCCTGGTTACCGGAGATATCAACACCGCTGGCTGTCAAAGTCGGCCCGCCGGTAATAAAGATGCCGCTGCCGTTCCGGGCTACGTTGCCGCTGACACTGCCGCCGGTAAGGGTGGCGGTGGTCGTGGCGTCACCGCCAATGTAGAGACCGCCGCCATCGTACAAGGTTACGGTATTGTTTTCGATGGTACTGTCGGTAATGGATAAGGACGTGCCTACGGAGCTGAAAAAGATTCCTCCGGCACTTGAGCCGCTGGTATTGTTGGTGACACTGACGTTGGTCACCGTCGTCGCGCCGGCCATGGCATTCACGTAAAGACCGGCGCCAGTGCCAGTGGCGGTATTGGCGTCGATGGTAGTGTCACTGATAGTCAGCGCCCCGGTGCCCTTGGCATACAGAGCGACACCGCTTCTGCCGTGGTTGCCGGCCAGGGTACTGTTGCTAATGGTAACGGTGGTCAAGGAACCGGTCAAATAGAGGCCGGAACCGTCAAAGGTTGAGGTATTGTTGCTGACAATGCTGTTGGACATGGCCAGCTTCGAGTTGTTGCAATAAATACCGGCGCCAGACCCTGCCGCATTACCGGTTATGGTGGTATTGAGCAGAGTCGTGGCGTTGGTGGTCGAGGCACCATTCAGATAAACACCGATATTGCTATTATCCTGAATGATACAGTTTTTGATAAGTGACGCAGATAAGTTGAAGACGTAGATGCCACGGGTAACAGTGCTGGCCAGCTGATTATCTATAGTGAAGCCATCCAATACCGGACTGTAGCTGCCACCACTGCCGATGGTAACCACGGGTGCATTGGCGCCGCTGCCCTGAATCGTTGTCAATCCGGCGCCGTGGACTGATTGGACGGTGACGCTCTTATCCGTTGGGAAGACGATGTTTTCGTCGTACGTGCCGTCGTCAACCAGGACGTAGTCACCATCGCTCGCCGCATCAATAGCAGCCTGAATAGTACCGAACTCAGTCGGCACCTCCTGGGCATCGAACACGGTCACGGTCTGCACCGCCGTCGCATTACCTGTGGCAGCATCGGTGCCGTCATGGGCATAGAAGAGATAGGAGACGCTGCCGCCTGCCACATAAGGAACAATGGTGGCAACAGTGTAGAGTTTGCCGTCGCTGTAGGTGGTGTCACCACCATCCACCGCGCTCAGGTCTATCTTTTCACCAGCATCCAGGTAATTGCCGTTGTCATTTTTGTCCACCCACAGCTGAATGACTGAGGGGGCGTTGTCAAGAAACTGGGAATACTGGACCCGGAAGGTGTAAACCCCACCACCGGGGCCGGAGTCGGGATCGACGCCATCGACGGTATAGCTACTCTCGCCGGTCCAGTCCAGATCAGGCGGAGGACTGGCGGCAAAGACCCCCACGGTAAGGTCAGAGGTCGGGGTGCCGGTGGCCGTGTCCGTGCCGTCTCCAGCGATAAAACTGTAGTTAAGGAGCCCGTCGCCTGCGGCATCAAGGTTGATCTCGACCTTATACAGCCTCCCGTCCAAATAGGTGCTGTCCCCCGGATCAACCGGGATCATGTCGATCTTTTCACCGGCGTCGTTGTAATTGCCGTTATCATTCTTGTCCAGCCAGAGCTGGATGGAAGCAGGCGCCTCGTTGTCCGCGTCGGTATAGTTCACCTGGAAATCATAGAGGGTGGTGCTCAGGCTATAGTCGGGGTCAACCCCATCTTCGGTATAGTTGGTCAAACCCGTCCAGGCCAGGGTCGGGATGTTGTTGATGAGGGTTACGGTACTGGTGGTAGTTGCCGGATCGCCGGTGGCCACGACACCGTTAGAGGCATAGAAGCGGTAGTCGAGGGTATTATCCCCCGCCTTGGTTAAAGCAACTACCCTGGTGTAGATCATGCCATCCGTATAGTCGGTGTCAGCGCTATTTAATGCGGTCATGCTGAGCATTTCACCGCTGTCGACATAATCACCGTCGTCGTTCCTGTCCACCCATACCTGAACGGAGGTCGGCGGCGTATTATGGGCATCGGTATAGGTAACCCGGAAGACGAAATCGCTGCCGGCCAACCCGCTGTCCGGATTGGCCCCGTCAGCTACATAATCGCCGCTACCCAGCCATGCCAGTTGCGGAATACTGTTGAGAAAAACCGTGCTGTCGGCAACGGGATCACCGGTGGCAAAATCATTGTTGTCGGCAGCATAAAAACGATAGTTGAGCACATCGTCACCGGCATAAACAAGGTTCAACGACTTGGTGTAGAGCTTGCCGTCAGTATAGGTGGTGTCTCCGCCGTCGATTGCACTCATGGTGTACTTTTCACCAACTTCATAGCTGCCGTTGTCGTTTTCATCCACCCACAGCTGGATAACGGAAGGTGCATCGTTATCTCCATCGACATAGGTGATGCGAAATTCGAAACTAGCGCCGCTCACCCCCTGATCAGGATTAACGCCATCTGCAGCATAGCCTGTCTCACCGGTCCATTCGAGACTCGGGCTACTGTTGAGCACGGTCTTGACCTCATCTGCGCCCATATCAACGCCAGCACCATTGGGACGGATGTCGCCATCGATATCCACGAAAGGGGCACCGACGGAGGTACCGACATTCACGGCCTGCGAGTTAACCGGCAGGTGGTAATCACCCTCAGAGGTCGGTGCGGACGAAGGGGAACGCGGATCAACAAACCAGGGGTCAACATTGATATTGTTGTTACCGCTGTAACCGTCCTCGCCGATGTCGGAATAAGTGGCCGTGACGGTGCCGTTTATCTCGGAACTGCCGCCGTTGTCATAGATGATGGAGTTGGTCACCGTCACCGTGGCCGTGGCGTCATAAACGACCTCCACTCCACCGCCAGAGGCTAAGGTGTTGTTGCCGCTGATAGTGCAGTTAACAATATCGGCAACCATAACTGCATCCTGGCCGCTGATATAGAACCCGCCACCAGCAAATTCGTAGGAAAAGTTGCCGGTTACCACACAGTTGATAAAGGAAGCGGTTGTGTTGCCCTCGATATAGACACCACCGCCCCAGCGGGCGCTGTTACCGGTTATGTAACATCTCTCAATGGTCACGGTGCCGCCGGAGACTTTCAGGCCACCGCCGGTGCTGGAGTCAAAACCAGTATTATCACGAATGAAGGAATCAATAATAGTGAGGGTATTGCCTACCTCATTGAGAACTCTGATAGCAGCACCAGCTACGCTGCTGTTATTATTGAAGGTGGAACCGCTTATGGTCATCGAGTCCACACCATCCAAATACAGACCACCACCGGTAAGGGTTGTGGCATTGCTGCTGATTGTGCTGTCGTTGATGGTGCCGGTAAGGGTGGCTCCATTGTTTTCGACATAGATGGCGCCACCGTACTGGAGGCCATTGTGGCCACTGATGGTGGTATCGTCAATACTCAGGCTCACCGTGCCGCCTGTGGCCAGGCAGAAGATGCCGCCGCCCTCGGCAGAGGAGGGTACGGAGTTGCTGCTGATGGTGGAACTGGAGAGGGTCAATGATGCATCAACACTGGTGGTCATATAGATTCCGCCGCCTTGACCACCGCTACTGTTATTACTGATGGTGGAGCCGGAAATATCCGCTGAACTGCCGCTGGCCAGATAGATACCAGAGCCAGACAGGGTGGTGGTGTTACTGCTGACCGTGGTGTCGCTGATAGTCACGATGGACGAACCCCCGTTGACATAGAGACCACCACCATACTGTGAGCTGTTACCGGTTATAATGGAATTGACAATGGTGGGGGAAGAATCACTGATGGAGATACCGGCCCCGTATCCATTCGCCAGATAACCATTCTGCACGGTTAGCCCGTTCAGTACCACATCAGCGCCATTTATAATCTTGACCGCCGTACCGGAGGCATTGCCATCAATAAAGGTGGAAGCGGCGCCGTTCTCAGAGACAATGGTCAGGTCCTTGTTGTCAATGATGATATTCTCCGTGCAGGTGCCGCTGGCAAGCAGGATGGTATCACCATTGGCGGCATCGTCGATCGCTGCCTGGAGCGACGTGTAGTCATAGTCTCCGGTTCCGTCACAAGACACCTTGATGGCATTAACGATCAGGGTGACGATGCTGCCGTTGGCCGGGGTACCGGTGGCATCCACTGTGCCGTCAGAGGCATAGAACCGATAGTTGAGGAGGCCATCCCCCACGGCGGCGAGATTCATCGTGGCAGTATAAATTTTGCCGTCCGAATAATCGATATCTGTGGCATCGACGGCGGTCAGATCAATCTTCTCACCGCTGTCGTCGTAATCGTCGTCATCATTCTTGTCCACCCAAACTTGAATAGAGGTCGGGGCGTTGTTTTCAACATCACTGTACTGCACTTGGAAGTTGAAACTGGTATTGTCTATACC
>DAOVJK010000093.1 GCA_030673265.1 Pseudomonadota bacterium
ACGGCCTTTGAGTTTGATAAGCAGGTGATGGTTGAGGAGTTCATCGAGGGCCGGGAGATAACCGGCGGCGTCTTGGGTAACGAAGAACTGACCGCCTTGCCGCTGGTCGAGATCATTCCCGGTGCAGAGTTTCAGTTCTTTGACTATGAGGCGAAGTACCAGCCCGGCGCTTCGACGGAGGTCTGTCCGGCCGATTTTGATGCGGCGACCACTGCCCAGGCCCAGGAATATGCCCTGATCGCCCACCGGGTTCTCAATCTGGAGGTCTACAGCCGCACCGATATGATCGTCAACGATAAGGGGATTTTTGTTCTGGAGACCAACACCATTCCCGGCATGACTCCGACCAGTCTGCTGCCCCAGGCCGCTAAAGCCTATGGGTTGTCGTTTTCAGCCTTTATTGAGCGGCTCCTTGAGTTGGCCTTGCAGAAAGGGTGATGCTGAGACTATCGCCTTAATCTGGTAGCCGGTTGCGTAAACGGGCTACCCACTTTTTGTGATCATCCCCCGGATAATCCTATTTTTAACCTAACACCTTGATTTTGGCGATGTCAGTAAAACATCTTAAATCTGAATAAACTTATGATGTCGGCAAGGAAGGTTAAACTTGGAGAACATGAGCTTAGCTGACATAGACAAAGATAATAAAGAAAAGCCGGTCTTCACGGGGGGGGGGGGTGAAAACCGGCTTTCTAGAATGTGCGGCTGTAAAATTAGCCGACCTTTCTATGAAGAAAGAGATTCTATACCACAATGTGGCATAAAAAATAGGGCCTGTCAATATTTACAAGTGCTTTTTGGGGAATATATGATGAGATAATTTTCTGGTTAGCCGTCGCTTCCTTTAGATTTAAAGATAACCTCAGGCCACAACAATGAAGGCAGTTGCAGAATCTGAGATGTTCATCTGTAAACATCTTGAATCATGGCTTGTTAATGATGTCTGGCGGTTGTCTTAAATTTCTCTTGTCATGCTCATCTAAAATTGACCATCGCCTTTGATCGTAATGGGGGGTAATAATCATGGTGATAAATTCCCCATAATTAGGGCAGCAAGACAAGAACTGCTCATGTTTTGATGGCCTCTTTTGGGTCAAGATGCGATGACATTTAGCACAAAAGATAATGTGACATTTTGAACATTTCAAAATGTCACTTGTGTGGTTACAATCCCAATAGCCACTTTTATTATTTAGCCTGTATATTCCCCCTCTTTCGTAGTTTATTTTTAACCTCTCAACTACCACGCGATCACTCCTTCAACAATTAACTCAAATCCGAATAAGAAAAGTGAGCCTTATTAATTTAAATTATTGCAAAGACACTGATATTAAAGAAAAACATTTGAATATTGGTTGATGTATGTCCACAATCACGTAGAAACAAACTTTGTTTTCTAACAGTTCAGACAATCACTCCTCCAGCAACATTCACCTTGATCACAATTCCCGGCACCGGAAGTCGAACCAAAACAGGAAGAATTCCCTTCGGCAGCCTGGATAGCCTTGATTAGATCAACTTTTTTCATACCCCCAGACTTTAAATTCATCTCCTTAGCAATTTTCCTAATCTCAATCATTTTCATAACAATTGTCCTCCCATAGAGATTGATGGATAATACATACTTCCCGACTCCTCGGTAAACCGCAAAAGACTTTCCTTAAATTGTGTAAAAGGTAAATTCCCCAATACCATAAATGCGTTTCCATAGAATTTTTATTTATTGTCCGATTATAAGCGGATTCCGTCAATGCAGGTTTTTACGTAATTGTTGTGGGATATTTCCTCCCTAAGGGAGGATTCCATGTTTTTAGTAGAATTATAAGATGTTCCCCTTTAACTTTGGGGACGTATTCGATCTGGAATTTAATTGAGAAACTAGGCGGCAAATTAGGCATCATCTAAATTAATGATTGCTTGCCAACATCAAAAAACGCATCCCAAGATGAAAGATGTCTACTGTCTATACGTAAGTCGGGAAGTTGAGACGTCCTGCAGATGATAAGTTTCAGCGTCTTCTCCAAGAATAAATACCTAGCGAATACTTGACAATTTCCCCCAAAGCAACTTCCTTAAGATCTCAGTAGGCAGAAAGCTTCTAAACTCAGAAGGGAACATTTTCGATATGCCCATCAAATTATCCCCCCAGGTAACCGAGAGACTCCGAGGGGGGATTCCTTTGCCGGTTTTGGCCAATATTTATCCATAACAAGTGAGAACAACTTTTAATATGATTCTTGACCTGACTAAAAAAATCCTTTTGTTTTTCATCATCGTTATTCTTGCCCTGTTCGTCTACCAATACCATGCCAAGGCATTTCCAGAATTTTCGCCAAATTTTTCACTAAAGAAATCAGCAGTCATCGAAAAGGCGAATAGCTATGCCCGGAGCTTTGGTCTTGATCCCGAGACTTATTATCAGGCCTTAACCTTCAACGAGGCAACGGAGGATAAATTTTTTATTGAGCGGGAATACGGCCTGGAAAGGTTGAAGGCTGAGGTCGATGCCGGGGTGTCTATCTGGTCTTGGCGGGTCCGTAATTTTGTTCCCGGGGAAAAAGAAGAGTTTTCCTTGAAATTGGACACAGAAGGTAATTTAGTCGGTTTCAACCATCAAGTGGAAGAGACCACCGCCAGGCCGAGACTTACCAAGGAAGAGGCCCTGGGCAAAGCCGAACAATTTTTAGAGACTTACATAAAACAACACCCCAGAGAGAAACTGGAACTGGCCGAAAATGGGGAAAATGAGAAGCCAGGCTATTACAGTTACAGTTTCACCTGGGAACGAACGGACTGGCATTGGGGCACAGGCATTTATCATCTTCATCTGCGAGTCGATGGCGATCAGGTTGGCGAGTATTACGAACATCTTAAAGAGCCGGAAGAGTGGCGCCGGGATTTCGCCAAACAACGTTCCGAAAACAGGATTTATGGAGTTATCGCCTGGTCTGCCGCTGCTCTCTTGGCTGTTGGTGTTGTTGTCATGTTCATCAGGATTATTGTTAAAGATAGGAGGTTCTGGCACAATTTTCCTTTAAAGTGGACAATGCCGGTTTCCTTCCTTCTACTGATTTCCTCGTTTAGTAGATTTCCCGATCTGCTGAGCCAGTATTCAACCCAGCACAATTTTTATGTGTTTATCACGAATTCCATTATAGGAACTACCTTTGCAACTGTCGGCGCCGTTATGGGGTTTATCATAGTGGCTTTTATGGCGGATGTGTTTTGGCAGAAGAGTTTCCCTGAACATGTTTCTGTCCGTTCTTTGTTGAGCGGCAGGGGCCTTGCCAGCAAAGAAGTCATCCGCTCAGTTCCCTGGGGATTCTTCCTGGCCCTTGCGGCCCTGGCCTACGTAACGGCTTATTATCTTATCGGGAGCCGCTTTAATATCTGGGTGCCTTCCTCGATTGACTACTCTCAGGTTGTAACAAGTTATTTCCCGGCCATGGAAGCTTTGACCGTTGGCATCAGGGCTGCGTGGATGGAAGAATTCTTTTTTCGCATTCTCGCCCTTGTTCTTATATTCCGGCTGACAGGGTCAAAATGGCTGGCAATTATCGTGTCTGCGGCAGTATGGGGATTTATGCATAGCAATTATCCCCAGATGCCGGGGTATGCCCGTGGCATAGAGCTTACTCTGGAAGGAATTGTGTACGGCTGGGTTGCGGTTCGATTTGGCATCCTGACAACATTTATTTCTCACTGTCTCTTTAACACATGGTTGGGCGCTATTTTTGCGTGGAGGATAGGCAGTCCCTTCCATGTGGTGATGGCCATTGCTGTCTCAATCTGGCCACTAGCTATATGGGGAGTTGCCAAGATAAAAATCAGCAGGCTGGGCAGGTTTATCTCCCCCGCAGAACTTTTGGCCAAGGTGACTTTGGGGCAGCAGGTCATGGCGGCTAAGGCAATAATAGCGGCAAAGCATCGCCGGCCAAGAAGGTCTGTGGTGGTCGGTTCAACGCTTGCGGCTGTGGCAATGTTTATGGCCTTGGCCATGGTGCCCGAGCCGCCTCTGGCTGACTTGGGTTCGATAACCCTTAGCCCCAAAGACGCTAAGAATTTTTCTGATGCTGTTTTTCAAGAGCAGACAGGCCTTGATCCTGACTTGTACCGTCGGTCAGTCCAGCACTATTCAGGGATATCAGGGGCTGATACGGAGTATCTCCTGGAGCATACAGATGCCGAAACGCTTGCTGGGCATATCCGCAGCTCTTTGTTGCAAGAGTATTGGTCTGTCTATTATTTCAGGGCGGAAGAGCGGAATACCTATACGGTCAGCCTGGACCCTGGGGGGGAGTTACTGCTCTTTTCCAGGTCCATTAGCGAAGATGAGCCCGGGGCAGAACTTGAGCAGAAAGAGGCGGTTACGCTGGCAGCAGATTATCTCGAAAAGCGTCTTGCCCTGTTGCCCGATCAATTTAAACTGGTCAGCTATGACATGATCCAGAAAACAAGTCGCCGCGATCATAATATAACATTTGAGAGCACTGCCTGGGATATAGGTGAGTCAAAGTTGCGCTGGTCGATTTCTATATTAGGTGATTCGACCAACCATTTTGGTTCCTGGGTGACTGTTCCGGAAGAATATCGCCGGAAAAAGAGTGCTATGGGCTGGGAGGACGCGGTTAATAGCCTTATATCCAGAACAAATGCGCTGCTCATGAGTATTGGTCTGCTGGCCCTGTTTATCACTTTACTTAAGGGCCGCTATGTTAACTGGCGCCACAGCCTGTTGTTGGGCCTTTTCGGTTTGGTTTTTGCTGTTATTGCCCAGGCAAATCAGCTTTCTGATTTTTTCACAGGCTATAGTACAACCCAAACCATGATGAATTTTACTGTCACAAAGGGACTGGGGGTCATGATGCAGCTGATTATGGCCTATTTGGCCAGCGCTTTTTGTTTTGCAATTCTGGGCGGCCTGGTGAGGTGGCTCACCGGAGTCAATGCCGTGCCTGCCCTTCTTGGCAATGATCTCAACGATGCAAAGCAGCGGTTCAGCCAGGGAGTTGGTGTGGGTATTCTGGCCTGGGCGGTTCTTTGGGGAGTTGAGCAGCTATCTTTCGTTCTCCATTTGACAATTTTCAACACAGGCCTGCTTGGCTGGAATACCTTTATGCCAAGAGGTTTTTCAACGGGTGTGAGCTATCTGGCGGCGGCCTTGAGCGGGTCCCTTCTCACCAGTCTGTTCAGCGGTACTGTAGTGCTGATTTTGATTTTTATCAGGAAAAAGCATCAGGGCTTTTTGTTCCTTGGCCTGTTCTTTTTGATTTTGATGAATGTAAAGGTTGGTTGGCAAAGCTCCATGGAGGGCGCTTATGTGATATGTTTTCATGTCCTCATTACCCTGCTGGAACTCTGGCTGCTTTTGAGACTTATCCGCTTTAATGCCTACGGCTATCTTTTCTTTTTCTTCTATCAGGTGCTATTGCCATCTTTATTGATAATGAGCTTAAAGGGGTGGCCGGCCTACTGGCCAGACATCTCTTTACTCTGGGGTGCTGCAATAGCCCCGGTAGTTATGGCTGCTTTTTTTACCTTAAGACATTCATTGGCCAAAGTGACACCTTGGGCGCAGAGTGAATCATCGGGGCGGCCAAACAAAGAAACTTAACGAGCATTGCTGCCGTAAAGAAGGCGGTTGTTAATCGGTTGGCGTAAATCGATCCTCAAAATAAGGCTTAAGTACTTCCGGAATCTTGATGGTGCCGTCTTCCCGCTGGTAGTTTTCGAAGATGGCCGCCAGGGTCCGTCCTACGGCCAGGCCGCTGCCATTCAGGGTGTGGACCAGTTTGCTCTTCTTGCTGTCCTTCGGTCGGTAACGGATGCCGCCCCGGCGGGCCTGGAAATCCAGGAAGTTGCTGCAGGACGAGATCTCCCGGTACTTGTTCTGGGCCGGCAGCCATACTTCGATATCATAGGTCTTGGCGGCCGAGAAACCGAGGTCGCCGCTGCAGAGCAGGACTACCCGGTAGGGCAGTTCCAGGAGCTGCAAAACCTCTTCGGCATCGGCCAGCAGGATTTCAAGTTCCCGGTCGGAGGTTTCCGGGCTGGTGAACTTGACCAGCTCGACTTTATCGAACTGGTGCTGGCGGATCAGCCCTCTGGTATCTTTGCCGTATGAGCCGGCCTCGGAACGGAAGCAGGGGGTGTAGGCGCAGTATTTGATCGGTAGTTCTTTTTCGGCCAGGGTTTCGTCGCGGTGGATATTGGTTACCGGCACTTCGGCGGTCGGAATCAGCCACAGGTCCCGGTCGGAAACGCTGGTTTTGAACAGATCGTCGGCGAACTTGGGCAGCTGGCCGGTGGCGGTCATGGTCTCGGTGTTGACCAGAAACGGCGGCAGGACTTCCTCGTAGCCATGTCTCTGGGTGTGGAGGTCGAGCATGAAGTTGATCAGAGCCCTTTCCATCCGGGAGGCAAAACCTTTGAGAATTGCGAAACGGGCGCCGGCAAGTTTTGCCGCCCGCTCAAAATCAATGGTGCCTTGCTCCTCTCCTAGCTCAAAATGGGCTTTTGGGCTGAAGGAAAATTCCGGCAGGGTGCCCCATTTTCTTAATTCCTGATTGTCGCTGTCATCGTTGCCCTTGGGGATTGAGGCATGGCAGAGATTGGGGATCTCCATAACTATTTTCTGGAGTGCTTCCTCAATACCCAGCAGCTTGCCATCCAGTTCCTTGATCCGGTCACCAACCTGACGCATTTCAGCGACCAGTGAGTCGGCATCTTCGCCGGCTTTTTTGAGTTTGGCGATCTCGGGTGAAACGGTTTTGCGTTTATTGCGCAGCCCCTCTACTTCTGAGAGTAGATCCCTTCTTTGTTGGTCAATCTCAACAAATTTATTAATATTTGCGGTGTCCAGGCCGCGGAAGCGGGTTTTGTCGATGACCAGATCCAGGTTTTCACGGATGAAACGGAGTTCAAGCATTATTTAGATCTCCATGGGAATTTCTATTGTTGTGCTGATGGCTAATATGGAAAAGGCAATTTTTAGCACGGTAAACATTATAAATCAAGGTTGGCGGGTGCGGAGAGATGAAACCGTTTATATGTTTGACATCTTTAGTTGCAAACAAATATACTGAACCAGCCCGCTAGCGGGGGGGTGTCCTTATCTTATTGAAAATAATGGGGGAAATAAATGCGAGTTAACTTGTTTTTTGGCTTTTTTCTTATGGCCTTCATTGGCATCTTCATGGCGACGGTTGCTGAAGCTGTTGCCAAGGGGTGCATGAACGGCGGCTGTCATCAGGAGTTGGTCAAGGTTAAATATATGCATGGCCCGGTTGCGGCCGAGATGGCCGGGGTAAATGGCTGTGAGATGTGCCATGCTCCGGCCGGGGCAAAATGTTCTGAGGGCAGAGCCGGGAGCTATAAGATAAAGACCAGAGGGTTGTGTGTCACCTGTCATGCCAGGGGCACCGGAACTAAACATTCTGATAAAGAGATCGAGGGAAAATGTCTCCAGTGCCATGACCCCCATGGTTCTGAGGTCAGCCGCTACATGTTGCGGGCTGGCCGTAATTAGCAGGTTACTTTAAAAAGCCGCTGTGGTTGGATGAATGGCCACCAGTTCGCCATTCTTGAGATGCCTCCTCCCCGGGGGCAGATGAATAACGCAGTTGATTTTCTCGGTTCGGTCAGCAAGGTTCACCCGGAGTTTCCCGCCCTCGATAAAAGATACCCCGCCTTTCAAGTGCAGAAAATTTCCTGGTCGTATATAGATCGATTCGGTCAGTTCGGCCCGGACTAATTTGTTGAGAGGTGTTCTGGCTCCGCCTATTTTCAGCAGGGCCGGCTTGATTAATTCGTTGAAGAGGAGTCTGACGGCCGGGGGAGGGCCGGGCATGGCGAAGACCAGGCTTTTGCCATGGATGCCCAGCATGGTGGCGCGGCCTGGTTTGACCTCTAGTGCATTGTAAATCGTCTTAATTTTTAACTCGCTAAAAACCTCTGCCATTAAATCAAATTTGCCCGGGCCCATCCCGCCGGTGGTTATGATCAGGGGGACCTGCGCGGTGAGGAAAGATTTTAGTGCCGTTGCGATCTCTTGTCCTTGGTCCGGGGCGGTTGTCAGTGCGGTAGTGATTCCGCCGCAGCTTTTTATCAAGCCGTCCAACAGTAAACGATTGCTGCTGATCACCTGCCCGGGCCTTGGCGTTTTGCCCTGGGGGATCAGCTCGCTGCCGGTGCAGATAACGGCGGCGGCCGGTTTACGGTGTGCCTTGATGGCACCGGTACCGGCAGTGGCCAATAGGGCCAAGTGATCCGGCGCCAGGGTTGTCCCGGCCCGGACGATTACTCTCCCTCTGGCAATGGCGCTGCCTTTCTTGCGGACAAAGGACCCTGCCGGTGGTGACTGGTTGACGATAATCGTGGTGCTGTTGATTTCAACATCTTCCTGGGCCATGACCAGATCGCTGCCGGGGGGGATGGCACCGCCGGTCATGATCCGCAGGGCCTGGCCGGTGGCAAGGCTGGGCAGCTCTGTGCAGCCCGCCTGGATCTCCCCGGTAACTCTGAGGGTGACGGGGTTCGAAACACTTGCCGGTTTTAGATCACGGCTTTTTAACGCATAGCCGTCTCGGGTGGAGTGGTCGAATGATGGTACCGGCAGGTTGGCTTTAAGGGGAGTTGCGGTGACCAGCCCCAGAGCGTTATCCAGGGTAACTGTCTCCGCCGTGGTTGGTTGGGCCAGATCAAGAATCAGGCGTTGGGCTTGTTTGAGGCTGGGGACTTTGTTCATTTTACTCCGGCAGGTCGGCCATGGTGTTGATATTGCGGAAAGAGATCAGATCCCCAGTCGCGGCCAGCATCTCTGCTTCGCTTACCTCTCTGATTTTAAGTTCGGAGAAGACTTGGTGGATCTTTCGGTTGCCTCTGGCCAGGTTTTTATCGATAATTTCGACAATGCTCTGGCGGTAAATGGCATGGAGTGGTTCCAGGCCTTTGGCGGTTCGGGGGACGACCACGTCATATCCTTCAACCAGACTGCAGAGGTAGCTGATCAGCGTTTTGTCAAGAAATGGCATGTCGCATCCGGCCACGAATATCAGTGGGCTGGTTACAGCCTTAAGGGCGGTATGGATGCCGGCCAGCGGGCCGGCGTCAGGGTAGATGTCGCCAACCATTGGCCAGCCTAAAAAAGCATATTCTGCGGGGGTGTTGGTGATCAGCAGGTAGTTTTCGAACAGCTCGGCCAGGATTTTGGCCGGGTGCTCGATCATGGCTTTGCCTGCCAGCTTGGTCAGGGCCTTGTTGGCGCCGAAGCGGCTGCTTTTGCCGCCGGCCAGGAGGACTCCGGTGCAATCATTGGTCGACATTGGTCTTGCCCGGACGGACGGTGATGGTGATCTCTTTGGCGTTTGCACATCCTTTCAGTGAGGTGGTCATGCCCTGGACGGCTTTACCGATAAATGATTCCACAAAGGAGTTCAGGGGAATGGGCCTGCCGTCCACCAGCAGGGTAGTTGCGGCTGGCTCGGGCTTGGTGATGAAATTCTCGATTAGAAATTCAGCTATTCCAACCACATCGGCTAGATCCAGGCAGGGCAGGTCGGTTTCCGGGGTAGTGTCGCTGATCATGGCGACCCAGGTTTCGTCGCGGTTGGGGAGCGGCTCCTGGTGGGCATCGCTGCGGAATAGCTCTATCTTGGGGAGACCGGTTGATTTGTAACCTTCGGCGATCACCAGATCAACATCGTAGTAATAGCGGTCAAGTAATTCCTCAATCGCGTGATCATGGTCGACATCGCGGATTATGCCGAGGCC
>DAOVJK010000043.1 GCA_030673265.1 Pseudomonadota bacterium
GCATCCAAAATTTTGGTAACAAGATGCTCTTCAACCAGGAGCATGATAATGTCGGTCTGGGCCTCCAGTGAAAGGCCGAAAAAGGTTTTCGCTTCATGGATGCCGGTCCCTCTGGCCGGGATGATTGTTGCCCCGGTGGCTCCGGCCTCTTTTGCGGCATCAACAATATGGTCAGTGATATCTGCCTTTACCGAGGATAAAATAAGTTTAAAGCGCATTACTTTTCTCCATGATTTTAGTGCCTTACAGATTGCTTTCTTGTTTATTGAAAGAAATCTATAAGGTACTTATCCCCTAATGGGGGTTTGTACGGCGTGTTGCTTGCCAGTGCATTAACTGAGCATAGCCCATAACGGTAATAATTGGAAAAAGACTGGCAAAAGCGATAAGGCCAAAACCATCCAAGGCAGGATTTCGTCCCGGCACGCTGGCCGCCAGCCCAAGACCAAGCGCCGCCACCAGTGGTACGGTTACGGTTGAAGTAGTGACCCCGCCAGAATCATACGCCAGAGCAATGATGCCTTTGGGGGCAAAAATGGTCTGGACAATAACAATCACATAGCCGATCAAAATGTAAATATAAAGTGGAGTGCCGGAGACAATGCGAAATGTTCCCAGGCTTATGCCAAAAGCGACTCCCAGGGCAACAGTGATTCTTAACCCCCATTGACTGATCGTCCCGGCTGATACCTCGCTGGCCTTAAAAGCCACAGCAATGAGAGATGGTTCGGCAATGGTGGTGGCAAAGCCGATCATCGCCGCAAAGAGATAGACCCAGCCATACGCCTTCCAGTCTACCCGGGTAACAATTTCGCCGGTGCCATAAATAAAGGCAGGGTCAGACAATTGGGTAGCCATAATTTTTCCCAGGGGAAAAAGCGCTTTTTCAAGTCCGGCCAGAAACAGGGCAAGGCCAATAACCACGTAGACCCCACCGACCACAAGGCGGCCCAGATGGGGAATCGGCTGGCGCAAGACCAGGAGCTGAAAACCGGTAATCAGAATAATGATCGGCAGCACATCTCTGCAGGTGCCAAGCAGTATTTTGCTGAAATAATGTATGAATTCCACGAAAGCAGATTCCTTTTTATCCGAAAATTATCAGGCCATAGCCCATTACAAAGATCATCGGGAGCAGAGAAGCAAAGGCGATCAGACCAAAACCATCCGTCAGCGGGCTTCGTCCTCTGATCGTTGAAGCCAATCCTACTCCCAAAGCTGCAACCAGCGGGACAGTGATGGTGGAGGTGGTGACTCCGCCGGCATCATAGGCTATGCCAATGATCTCTTGCGGCGCAATGATGGTCATCAGCATAACCACAACATAACCACCGATGATCAGATAATGAATAGGCCAACCGCGGATTATACGCATGACCCCGATCAGGATGGCAAGCCCCACGGAAAAAGCAACAGACATGCGAAGACCAAAGGCGTATTGCGTGAGTGAGTCCTGGCTCGGATCAATAAGCCCTCCCTGGCCGGCAATTTCTGCTGCTTCCGCCGCCACGGCGATGAGGGCCGGCTCGGCCACCGTGGTTGAGAAGCCCAGGGCAAAGGCAAAGAAGAGGATCCAGAAAAGACTGCCCTTCCTGGCTAAGGCCTGGGCCATTGCCTCACCAATGGGAAACAGGCTCATTTCCAGCCCCTGCACAAAAAGGCTGAGACCGGCCACCACCAGAAGAGCGCCAAAGATGACTTCTCCTATTTGCGGTAAGGGCTGCTTGAGGACAACAATCTGGAAAAATGCGATAACCAGAATAATGGGCAACAGATCATAAATAGAGTCCCGCAGTTTTTTCAGGATTATGGAAGTGATCATTGCTTTTTATTCTCATTAAAATCTGCCGGTATTTCCTAGAAAATGCGCATAAACACTATACTCATATCCCGAGGCAATAACCGCCATTAATTTTTTGATTGTCGAATGTAAGGTTAAATAATGTCAAGCTGGAATGATGTGCAGAAAATTAAGAAAAGGTACGGCATTGAGCCTGACAATGTGGACTTCACCTGTTTTAAAGACCTCTACGCCAAAAGATTCCAAGCCAAGCTGCCATGCCAGATACAAGACAGGACAAGGATAAGATGAAGTTAAGATAACCTCCATACATCTTAAATCGCACAAAACTTAAGATTATGTCTGACTATCTTCAATTCAGGTCAGTTCAAGCCTCACAGCAGTGAGGCTCAAAAAAAAATGGTACGCTCTTGGCTGCGGAAAAGGTCGTGCATAAAACTGCCGATCGAAAAGTAGGGCGGGGAATTCACTGCAAACTTCTCTAGAAACCTCAGAACAAGTCTTCCTCGACAAGATCCTCTTGGCCTAATTCCTCTACTGGCTGTAGCTCCTGGAGCATCATCGGATCAAAAACATTGATATGTTGTTCGATTATCAGCAGATTCCGCCTTACCTTGTCGATCAATTTAACTTCGGGATATTTGACCGTTATATCATGAAGGAGTTGCCATGATTCACGAAGAAGTTCCTTTTTCAGGTCATAATCCATTTCTCTACGGGCCTTAACAAATATGTTGGCCGACTTACGCCTCATCCCAACGGATGCAACCTCAGCTGCTTTCTGAATATTGGCCCTGGCCGGGATATCATAGTCCGTGTTAAACAACCTCTCGAACGCATCAATAGCTTCATCATATTGGCGGGATTCCAATAACGATACCGCCTTATCCCATTGTTCGGATCGATCTGCCGCCGTAAGAAGCTGTTGCTCCTCTTGATCAGGTTGCTCTCCAAGATTCTCGGGATCGACTATTGCCTCTTCGTAAAGCCCCTCACCAGGGTCCTGAGACACGACGGCCTCACCGTCCTCAACCACTACATTGGCTTCTTGATTCTCCAGACTAGCGCTGAGAAAATCGGCACCAGCCATAAATATCTGTTGGCATTCCCCCTCCAGAAAGACAATATCATTCTGATAAATCAGCCACGGATCCGCAATAACCTGGATGTCCTGGGCCAGCAGAGCCTCCATCAAGATGCTGTAACCGCGAAACACGCCCTCGATATCAGCCAGGCATTGAACCCATTGGGGTGGCAACTTGTCACTCAAATCAAGCGCCGCAACCTGTAAAGAAAGAGTCTCCCAGCTTGTAAACTTCTCGGCATAAACCATCATCCGTTGATCAACAAACGGAACACTTGGCAGTATCTGGGTTTGCTCGGCCTTGGTTACCGTCAATTCAGCTTGCGGAGATTCATACTGAAATTCCATATCGGTCAGAACCCCTTGGTCCTTAACCGTATCAACTACAACTGGCTCTATGGTCCGGGGGGGAATCAGCTGCACCTTTTGCGGGGCACAACCACTGCCCGCAAAAGCCACGACAGCAAAAGACATTAAACAATACGACCACACTTTAATATTCATCCTAGTTATACCCCTCCAGCCAATAAGGCTTAAAAAACCTGGTCGGTTTAATCCGGCCACTACTGATCTTTTCACCGAAAGTAATTAAGGAAGCCCCCGTCTCGTCACCAATACTGGCAATTCCACCCTGACCAGGGTCAACCGGAATCTCTACCTGACCTGCATCAGGATAGTACAAGGGGAATTCGATTTGATCTGAGAAAGAAATATCAACCACCTCCATTCTGGAAGCATAATCATTCTCCAATAATATCTTATTGGCAACCCTGGCCCAGAGCGGCAAGGACCCACTCGCACCGGTCAGGTGGGTTGTATTTCTGACCATCGGTTTGTTATCATCGAAACCAACATAGGATGTCAAAAAATACCCATCTGCCAGGGAGAAAATCCCGTTAGCGCCTACCCCGGGCACACCACCAGCGAAACTGGCATTCATGAAGTTATTGGCCGTGCCTGTTTTCCCTGCCAACGGCACATGGGCACCAAGTCCAACCAGTTGCTCATCTTTTTGGGGGTCGTTACTCCGCAACCTGACATTCCGGTCGGCATATCTCCCGGTTCCGAATTTAATAACTCTCCTCAAGATATCACTTATCCCGATTCTTATTTCCGGAGCAACCACCTCGGTTTCAACTAGAGTTGGTTCATAGATAACTTCTCCGTCAAGATTCTCGATGCTTTCAATAATCGCCAATCCGGCCCCACTACCGGGCTGGCTATAACGCTTGCTGACCCCGGTTAACAGGCTCTCATAGGCCCGCGCCACATCAAGCAGACTCATAACGTTTGACCCTAACGGAAAAGAAAGAACCGGGGCCAAATCACTCTCAATACCAATAGACCGACACAGACCAATAAGATATTGCAGGGCAACCATTGTCCTGAAATCACGAACATTATAAAGAAACTCCGCCCCATATGGATCAAGTTTATGTAACTTCTCGTACTCACGGCTTAACGCTTCACTGACAATATCCACGGTCCCGGCAGCTAAAGAATTATCTATCAGGACAGAATCCCAGAATTCATCCTCTTTAGCCTGAGCATCATCAGTAGACAACGGTTGGCCACTAAAGAACAAAGAAAACGACTGATCAACATAGAACGAATCAAGCAGGGCTGCCAACTCACCCCGACCAACCATCTCCCAATCCTCGGAAACAGGATTTATTACATCTTCCGGGTCCACATCACCAGCCAACTCTTCCTGCTCACCGGGGAGCTCTTGCTCTTCACCTGACTCCTGCTCGCCGAAAACCTCGTCCTTGTCAAAATATATATAGTTGCCGGTAACCCGATCTAGATACAGAGAGGTCTCGTCTGTTAGCAGACCATCATGCCGCTCGACAGTAACCTCATGAAAGTAGCTGCGGAGTTGTTTGAGATCATCCGCTTGTTTTCTAAATCTCAGTAAATTCCGTTTCAGAATTGTTTTTCTGAGTTTGGCCTCTTTCTTCTTTTTCTTTATTTCCCTCTCTTTCTCCGCTTTTTCGCGGGGGCTCAGCTCTTCCTCTTCTTCTACGTCCTTTGCAGATTCAGATTCAGATTCAGATTCATCCTCCTCAATCAGACCCAAATCCACATCAACTTCAGAAAAGAACCTGTTAAAATACCTGCCATAATTAAGCTTGCTGATAATCTCATACTCATCCAGTCTCCCCGCAAAGATGAGATCCGGTTCAAGTTCGGCAATGGCCCGCTCAAAAGCCGCCTCATAGTAGGCGCCATCATCAACCACCACTCCGTATTTATCTCTAATTCTCCGCTGATAATCACGATCTGATTCTTCAGGCAATTGACTGAGCCCCAGATAATCGACAACATTCCGAAATTGCCCGGGAGTAAGGCGATCACATAGATGCGATAATAGCCAGATCGTTGCAATATTTTCCGAATGAACCCCGGCCCAGCTCATCGATACCCCCTTATAAGGGCTCTGATGATCAGGTCGCGGGAAATACGGCTGCTTCTGATAAACGAAAACATCCCTCTCGTTATTAAGGACATCAATACTGTTCCAGCCCAATTGCAGGGCCGCAGTGTAGACCAAGGGCTTTACCACCGAGCCCATAGACCTTTTAGCGGCAATGGCCCTGTTAAAATAGCGGTTATCCATGCCACCGACCATGGCTTTTATCATCCCGTCACGCATGGCCAACACCCCGCCCTGGAGAAGCGGGTATTTCTCCAGATCCATGACCATCTCACCGGTTGCATCTTCCACCCGCCTGACGCTGGCATAGACAAGATCTCCAACGCTCAGCCTTGCCATGAATTCGGGTAGATCCTTTTTCCGGACCTCCGTCCAGCGGTTTTTTTCATATTTGACCAACGGGACGACCAGATTCTTCAACCCTTTCTTATCGATATACCCGTCGGGCAGATGCATCAACCCTTTCTTTTCACTATCCTCATCCGCCGGATTTTCGGCAGACTCCGACAAAGACACCCAGACCTTGGGCTGATCACCATCTTCGATACCAACAATTCTCCCGAAATGAAAACTACCGGGTCCCCTGTCCCGATTTTTCCTGCGGGTCAACTCCAGATACTCATCCTGAACCACGTCACGTTCATAACCGCGTAATCTGACATCAAGGCGGGAGAGCTCTTGCCGTAAAGCGGTAAAACTTTCCGCCTGGAGATTCTTCTCTATACTGGTAATGATCTTAATTCCCGAAGTCGCGACATTATCAATTCCGTGCTCCTTTAAGGCATCAACAATCTCCGGCTCGGCCATGGCCTCCTTGACCATATCCATTATCGTATTAAGGGAAAAATACATCTTGCCTTGCTCAAAAGGGACTTCCCGACCGACGACATCATCATAAACATCCGCAGTGAGGAGATCGTTCTTGAGCATCTGCCCCAGGACATATTTGACCCTCTCCTTCGATCTCTGCCGGGCCAGGGTCTTTGCGCTCTCGCCATTTTTGATAAAGGGATTGTAGTAATTAGGCCTCTTAACACTGCCGGCAATAAAGGCACACTCCAGAAGATCCAGATCAGCGGCGTCTTTATTGAAATAGTAGCGGGCCGCAACCCCAAAGCCGCGACCATTACCACTCACATAGAACAGGTTGGCATGGAATCCCAGGATCTTTTCCTTGGGATAATGATATTCCAGGCGCAGGGCAAAAAGCAGCTCCTTCAGCTTGGAAAGAATAGAGCGATCTTTACGCTTGAAGAGATTCTTAGCAGTCTGCTGGGTGATAGTACTGCCTCCCTGCACCACCCTGCCGGCCCTGACGTTTGCCACCAGAGCCCGAAGAACCCCGAATAAGTCGAAGCCATGATGCGCAAAAAACTTATTATCTTCAGACGAGACGATACTGTTGATGAAATCCCTGGGAATCCGATCATAGGAGACATACTGACGATGAGACGTCTCGAAAAAAACCCCGATCTGATCCTGACCACCACTGTACATAATAGGACTTTCTACGGCCAGAATCTTGTCGATACTGGATTGGCGGATATCCTCCCCCGGCGCAAAAACTACCAGCCAGTAAAAAAGGCAAAAGCCAACCAAGCCGGCAAAGAAACCTATCACCAACATTAGAAAAGAAAATCTTTTTAACATAAGGTATCAGTTAAAGACGAATGCCGAGCAGGGGCACCGATGAATTTGTAAAACTAACCATGGCAGTCTCTTAAAAAGCAACTAAGGTACTTAATTAGGAATATGAGGATAATGACAAGCAAGCTCAAATTGCCGGATTATCCGTGCCGTCATTTTGACAAAGTACAATCTTGCATTGTCCACGATTTTTCATACAAAATCAAGTCGCAACCTTTTTTGTTGCATATTTAGCCACACTAAATTACAAACGACCATTTTGTAAGCAACAATGGTGCAGATCATATTGATGACTTGGTTCATTTTTGCCCCAAATCACCTAACCACCTGCCACTGATTTCAACCTGTGACCATAAAGAATTCTGGATATGAGACCCACTTCTTGTTATAAAGACAATTATGATTTTTTTTAACACCACAAACAAACCTGCCTGCAGCAAAGCCATTCATAAGATATGGCAGATATCATTTGTAATTTCCTTTGCTCTTCTCTGGGGTTGTAGCCCCGTCTTGCAAAAAGCATCCACCGCGCCATCCCCCCCTGCAACTATTATCGATTCCACATATAGTCTTGCCGATTTTCTTGAGGAGACCAACGGCGTCACTCTAAGTAAAATCGTCGCAGAAGACCTTGAGCAGATAATCGACAACGAGCTTGAGCCCTTAGCCAGTGAGGAGATCCCCCTGCCAAGTCCGGCGGAAATCATCTCCCTTGAAAACGATTCCACCACCACCGGCGAGAAAGTTATTCAAGCAAGCAAACCGGCAATCAAATATGATTTCCCAATCACGATCAATAGCCACGTAGAGTACTTCCTTGACAAATTCCAAAACTCCCAGCACAAAACTTTCAGAAAATGGCTGGAACGCTCAGGCCGCTACGTGCCGATGATCCAGGAAGAACTAAGTAAAGCCGGCTTGCCTCTGGATCTGGCCTATCTGCCGATGATCGAAAGCGGCTACCGGCTCACCGCCTATTCAAGAGCCAAAGCCGTCGGCCCCTGGCAATTCATGCGCAGAACCGGCCGAGCATATAAGTTAAGCATTAATAATTATGTTGATGAAAGACGTGACCCAATCAGATCAACCAAAGCGGCCATTCGTTTTCTGACTGATCTACATAGAGAATTCGATTCATGGCAACTGGCTGTAGCCGCCTACAATGCCGGCGGCGGCACGATCAGACGGGCCATCAGGAAAACTGGCTCCAGGGATTTCTGGCAGATAATCAAAGGCTCGCACCTAAAAAAAGAGACTAAATATTATGTCCCAAAACTGATCGCCGCCATCATTATAGCCAAGGATCCGGAGAGCTACGGTTTCAAGGATATTACCTATGATAAGCCGCTGAGCTTTGCAACTCTGCCGGTCCCACGTTGGACCTCAATGCAGGCTGTCGCCCTGGCTGGGGACACACCCCTTGAAGAAATTCGCAATTTGAACCGGCAGTTGCGGCGCTCAATCACCCCACCGGGCAAAAACCTCTACTCAATTAAGGTCCCGGCCGCTAAAAAAGAGCTGATCGCCAAAAACCTGCCCAGAGTAAAAGCGACCATTAGCACCAAGTACAAAACCCACGTAATAAAAAAGGGCGACTCCGTCTCTCGGATCTGCAACAAGTACAACATCAATAAGAAAACCCTGCTCAAGGCCAACAACCTGAGAAGCAGTGTGTTGATAGCCGGGAAAAGACTGCGAATCCCATTCCGAACCACAAGCTACAAACTACTCGATGAAAACATGGTAATTGCCGGTCTCGGCCCGGCCGAAACGTTACCGGAGAACCTCATTATCCATAAGATACAGCCGGGAGAAACCATTTCTGAACTGGCCAGGAGATACAACGTCCCCCCCCAGATGATCGCGGCCTGGAACGGCCTGGAAGACCTGGGCCGGATCAGAGCAGGCCAGCAGCTCGCCTTTTACCTCCAGAACACGGCAGAGATCAGCGCAACCAGTAAAAGACCAAAGTCTGCCAAGGGGCTCTCAACTGCTGAAAACCCCGGACTCACCTATTACCATGTACTCGGTGGCGACACCCTGTGGGAAATTGCGAGAAAGTTCCAAACTACTCCGGCAAAAATCAGGCGCTGGAACAATATTAAAGGCAACAAGATCTATCCTGGTCATCGCCTGTTGCTCAAAACTGCTGAGATTGACGCTTAACGCCTCCCCATTAAAATGGTCAATGCAACTCTGAATATTTCCGGATATCACAGACCATCACGCAAAACCCAGCAGCAATCAATATGAACCTGAAAAACAAATACGCCTTGGTCCTGGGGGCCGGAAAAGGTCTCGGCAAAGAGATCGCTTTTTATCTGGCAGGCCGGGGTGTCACTGTTGCAACCACCTACTTTGACTGGCCCGAAGAATCCGCTGCTTCCCGCCGGGAACTAGCCGAACTTGGCAGTGACCATCTGGCAATTAAAGCAGACCTGCGCAGCCCGGTCGATGTTGAGAATCTGGTTACAGAGATTAGCGGTAAATTCGAACGCCTCGATATTCTGATCAATAACATCGAACGGGGCGGCATGCCGATAGTGCACGGGGAATACACTTCCGACCAGTGGGATCTGGAGCTTGAGACGACGCTCAAGGCCAAGCGCTGGATATTCAAACAAACCCTGCCATTACTTAAAGACTCCGGCGACGGGGCAGTTATAAATATCTCTTCAATTGCCGCTCTGGTAGGACGCTCCGGCCCGGCTGGCCTGATCTTCAATGACGGATACAGCGCCGCCAACCGAGCTATCTCCCTGCTGACCGAAACCTGGGCCAGGGAAGCAGCCCCGAAAGTCCGCGTGAATGAACTGATGCTTGGTTTCTTCGAGACAAGACATGCCGAGACCACCAGAGGCTGGGCTCTCCTGTCGCCGGCAGAGCAGCAGGCCATTATCGACCACACCCTGATCGGCCGCACAGGACGACATCAGGATGTGATCAAGGCGGTCAGATACCTGCTCGAAGACGGCGACTATGTGACTGGGACCACCCTCAGACTGGACGGGGGATATGTGCTGGGCGGCAGCAAAGTACCGCCCATGCCGAAAGGAGTTACATAGTTATTTTCTCAACTTCCCTGTTACTTTTTCATCTTAGTAATTACGAGATTGTGTTTAATTTAGAAGCCCTCCGTTCTTTTTTAATCAGCAGCCCCAACCTGATAAATTGAGTTATTTTTTCTCAAGACCCCGCAGAACCTCCTCAACCGCCCAAACCGGAATATGATTCAAGGCGTACTCAACAGCCGCCGCCTTAGCCTCGTCGGTCTCGGTCTTCGTGATACCAAGGTCAGCCATAATCTCGATCGTATCAAACCAGCAAAGCTCCCGGCCATCAACATCATAAACCGTCATAACCCGCCGATCTGATTCATGGAGATGTTCCTCATCAACCACCTCTCCGACTATTTTTCTGGCAACTGCAAACGGCACAAATTTTATCTCTTCAGACACCCTAAAAACCTCCTGTATTGCTATAAACTTTCTACGGGGCCATCAATTACGATGATCTCGCAACAATTCAACACAATGGCTAAGTAACAATTTCGATATTCCGGGAGTAGCGTGTTTTGCGAGTCTCACTTCGTTCGCTTACCTGCAAAAGAGGCCATACGCAGGTATGCCGCACGAGCAGGTAAGTGCAGACTCCGAAAATGCGCTACGATGCGGTAAATCGGAATTATTACGACTTCATCAACTATGTTTCAGGCACAAACAGACGGTGATACAGATTCTGGGCATGCCGATCCGACATACTGGCTATAAAATCACAAACCTGCCTTTCCGGTGACGAGCAAGCCGCCCCCCCTGCCATCTCCTCTTCGAGAAAGTCCTGATTTTCCAGGCAGTACTGAAAAAGATCCCGGAGGATCTTGCGGGATTTGACAAACTCGTTATGAACCTGGGGAGAACGATATACCTTGTGGAAAAGAAAGCTCCGCAAGGTATGCATTGCCTCACCTACCTGGGGGTCAACGGCAAACTTCAACTGAGGACCTGCACCTTCTTCACGGGGCAGAGTATGCGAAATCACCCCTTCCACCATGGTCATGATTCGCCTTGAATGGGTGAGGCCCATAACCTTGTGACACTCATCCGGCACATCCTCCTCACTGATTATATTGCTGTGGATCGCATCATCTAGATCGTGGCTGAGATAGGCAATAATATCCGCATAACGAACCAGACACCCCTCGGCCGTCTCCGGCAAACCGTGACTATCGGCCGGAATTACCTCGCCATAGCCCTTGGAATGTTTGGCAATGCCATCCCGCACCTCCGCAGTTAGATTCAAGCCGTTACCGCCATTTTCCAGCACATCAACCACCCGCAGAGACTGCCGATAATGGGAGAAGCCGCCGGAAACCAGTTCATTCAGCACCGTTTCCCCGGCATGACCAAACGGGGTGTGACCAAGATCATGGCCAAGCGAGATAGCCTCAACCAGGTCTTCATTAAGATCCATCGCCCGGGCCATAGTCCTGCCAATCTCGGAAACCTCCAGGGTATGAGTCAATCTGGTTCGACAGTGATCGCCGGAGGGGGCTAGAAAAACCTGGGTTTTATGCTTTAAACGCCTAAAGGCCTGGGAATAAACGATCCGGTCCCGGTCATGTTGAAAAGCGGTCCGTAACGGGCATTCGCCCTCTTCCCGCATCCGCCCCTTGCTCTCAGCGCTCAGACAGGCGAAGGAAGACAGAGAGTCCCTTTCTCTTTTCTCAAGCTTTTCTCGGACATTCACCGCACTTAACCATCCTCAATATTTATTACGAGACCAACAACATCTTGTTTATCCAGTGTCAGGGCTTTACCAACAAATTCCTGCCCAATAGTAAAGCAACTCTAGTAACCGATTTCTCAAGGCTTTTCAAGCAAGGCTTCACCAAACAAGCCTCTGAAACGGCCTGAAACCAACTGACCAATCAATCCTGATGCGAAATTGGCCGGATAATGATATTATTCGCATTTCAAGCCTGAAAGTTAAAGCTGAGTTGAGCCGCTCGTCGGCACAAACGAAACTTATGCCCTTGCGGTATAAGTTAAATATTCGGAGACCACACCCATGGATTTCGGCAGTTTGCTGGACAGCTTCCAGATCGTCAAAGAAAACATCTATATCAAGCGATTTATCGTTATCGCCATTTACCTCATCCTGTCTAAAATTGTCGACCTGTTAATTGATAAGCTGGTGCGCAAAGCAGCGGGCATGACCAAGATAACTATCGATGATTATCTGGTAAATTTTGTCCACAAACCAATTTGCTGGTCCGTTTTCTGTCTCGGCATCCTGCACGCCATTAGTATAGAACCTTTTGCCGAACCCTGGCAGGCCATCCTGCCCGCAATTACCAGAAGTATTCTCCTGCTGATCTGGACAATAGCCCTGATCAGGCTATTTAACTGGGCCTTCCAGGAAAGGATCAACCGCTCACCCCGACAGGACGAGATCGGTAAGGACGTGTTACTGCTCCTCAAAAATGTTACCAGAGTGGTTCTCATCGTTTCGGGATTACTCTGGGTTTTGACTATCTGGAAAATCAGCCTTACCCCACTATTCGCTTCTGCCGGGATTGTCGGGATCGCCATCGCCCTGGCGGCCAAAGATACCCTGGCCAATTTTTTTGGCGGCATCAGTATCTTCCTGGACAGGACGTACAAGATTGGCGACTACATTATTGTCGACACCGGTGAACGGGGTGAAGTCGTCGAGATCGGCATCCGCTCCACCCGGATCAAAACCAGAGATGACGTGATGATCACCATCCCCAATGCCATCCTGGCCAACTCCAAAATCATCAATGAAAGCGCTCCGGTCCCAAGATTCCGGATCAGGGTACCGTTCGGGGTTGCCTACGGCAGCGATCTGGATCAGGTCGAAGAAATTGTCCTGGCGGTGGCCCTGGCCAACCAGGACGTCTCCTCAGAACCAGCCCCCAGAGTACGTCTGCGGTCCTTTGCCGATTCCTCGGTAAATTTCGAGCTGCTTTGCTGGGTTGAACACCCGTCCGGTAAGGGTAAGGAGATCCATAATCTCCTGAAAGCCATCTACCGGGTTTTCGACGAAAAAGGTATTGTGATCCCTTTTCCGCAGAGGGATATCCATGTTATGCCAACCCAGGGGTTCGGCAAATAACCTGCCGGTTACGCAAATCAGAGGGAAGGAATCAACTTGAACCGCGACGAAGAATATATGCACAAGGCCCTGGCGGAAGCGCGCCGCGCTCTGGCTGGAGGTGAATTCCCGGTTGGCTGCATAATAGTTTACGAAGATAGAGTTGTGGCCCGGGGCCGACGCTCCAATAGCCGGGGATTAGCTGCCAACGAGATGGATCACGCCGAGATCTCGGCCTTGCGCCGGCTCCTTACCGATCACCCGGACATCGCGCCGAAGGATGTGACCGTTTACGCGACCATGGAGCCGTGCCTGATGTGCTTCACGACCATGCTGCTCAACGGAATCAGACGCATCGTCTACGCCTATGAAGATATCATGGGCGGCGGTACCGACCTGGATCTCTCCAGCCTGAAGCCGCTTTACCAGCAGATAGCGATGGAGATAACCCCGCAGGTTTGCCGCGCCGAAAGTCTGGAACTGTTTCGTGAATTCTTCAACAATCCCAACAATGACTACTGGCAGGAGAGCCTGCTGACCCAATACACTCTGCGACAATCATGAAAAAAACCGCTGCCAAGACCATCGCCTTCCAGCCCGAAGAGCGCAACATCTTCTTTCACATTCTTACCGGATGCAACCTCGCCTGCCGCCACTGTTATATCAACCGGGAGCAGCACGGTTCGGAAATGATCAGCCGCCAGACCATGGTCGACTGGCTCAAACTGTTTCACAACCCTGAAAAAGAATCCAATGTCATCTTTTTGGGCGGCGAACCGACCATGCATCCGGATCTCGCCTTCGGTATCAAAAAAGCCCGGGAGCTCGGCTACTCCTCGGTTACTGTCGACACCAACGGCTACCTCTTCCACGACCTGCTCGACCACCTTTCACCAACGGACGCGGTCCTCAGTTTCAGTCTGGATGGCCCCGATACCGAGGTCAATGACCCGATTCGCGGCGAGGGGGTTTTTGCAACCTGCACCGCCAATCTGAAAAAAGCGGTGGCCCGAGGCTTCAAGACCAGCCTGATCTATACGGTCAGCCGCATGAACCTGAAGCATCTGCCGCGAATGCCGGAGCTGCTGGCTGAACTTGGCGTTAACCGGTTTTTTATTCAGGTCATAGGGTTACGGGGAAAATCGGCAGAGGACGGCCAGAACCTGCAACTGACCCCGGAAGAATGGCTCAAGGAAGTCCCGCCGGTGGCAGCAAAAGCGGCGGCGCTGGGGATCCCAACCATTTATCCTAAGGTTTTTCTGGATGAGGGCGAAAAGTTCGAATGTGCTGGCCAGGTGGCGGAGAACTTCTTCATTTTCCCCAATGGCCGGGTCTACCGCTGCCCATTATGTGAAGACCATCCTATCCACTCCCTGGAAATCAA
>DAOVJK010000036.1 GCA_030673265.1 Pseudomonadota bacterium
GATTGTTGACTTTATTCGTGGTAAGGACATGGCGCAGGCGTCGGTCGACGGTTACCGGTCAAGGCAGATTGACTGGACTGATAAGCCTGGTCTGGAGACCGTTAAACTTGGTGATATTATTCATTCTACTCCGACCCTGGTCGGGGCTCCAGCTGAGAATTTCGATGTGGTCTATGGTGATCCAACCTATCGGACCTTTCGGAAGTTATATCAGAATCGTCGGGCGGTTATCTATGCCGGCGGTAATGACGGCGGCATGCACGCTTTTAACGGCGGCTGGTATGATCGCTTTAACAATGAATTTTTTAAGGCACCACCTCAACTTGACCCCGACGATGCCAATACGGCGCTAAAAGATTACGATATGGGTGCCGAGTTATGGATGTATGTGCCAAAGAATATTTTTCCCCATCTGCGCTGGTTGACCGAAAAGGACTATGCCGCTAACCACGTTTATTATATTGACGCCAAGCCTTACATTTTCGATGCCAAGATATTTCCACATGATCCTGTTATCCATCCCGGTGGCTGGGGCACGATTATGGTGGGCGGCATGAGGTATGGCGGCGGTAATATCGGGGTGGATATTAATGGTGATAATCTCACTGACGAGACTATGGGGTCGGCCTATTTTATTCTGGATATTACTAATCCTGAGTATCCGCCGGTGGTTTTGGCTGAATATACTTCAGCTGAGCTGGGGTTTACCGTCGGTTCGCCTAACGCTATTCCAATGTTGCGCTGCGAAAAAAATACCATTGCGGGCCTGAAAGACTGTGGCGAATGGGGCTGGCCTATGGACTGGTACCTGGCCTTTGGCTCCGGCCCCCACGATGAGGAACCGGCGCCAGCCGGCCCCCAGGCCGGGATGCAGGGCTTGAGTGATCAGGCGGCCAGGGTTTATGTCATGAAGCTGGGTGGGACTGAGACTGCCTTGGTCACAACCCCTGCCTCCCTCCCCAATGTCGGGACTGGCCAGGTAGTCACCGGCGAGGCTGTCGTTATTGATAATCCACCAAGTATTGCGGACACTTATCCTCGTTCCCTTGGCTTTTGCAGTGATGTTTCCAAAACAGACGAGGTCGCATGTTTGGCCGCAGCGGAGATCTGGAACCCGGTAGTTTGTGAAGAACAGCTTTATAAAACCTGGCTTGATAAGCTGACGTGTGAGAATAATGGCGCTGTTTTTGTAGATCTCGGGGGGCGGTGCAGACATTGGCGGTATACGACTGAGCTCACTTGTGTTGCGGCTGGTTTCGACTGGTATCCCAGCGGCAGTGGCGTATGCGAATGGGATCAGCCAAGTTGCAAAGCGGTTCTTCCGCAGGTCTGGGATGTTCTAGGTTTCAAGTGCATAGAATATATGACAGCGGCAGATTGTACCACCAGTGGTGGCTATGCGGCCACCGGTCCGACGCAGGGACGATGCTCTGATCCGCAATATACGGAGGAAGGTGTTTGCCTGAGTAACGACGAAATCTGGACCAGGCCCATGAACGATTCTTTTTTCGGTGATTTTATTGCGGTTGATTATGACCTGTCCTTTCAGGTAGATAGTCTTTATTTCGGTTCGGTGACCAATACTCATGAAGCTACCCATCGTGAACATCAAGGAGCTATGCATCGGTTGGTCGTTAAGAATAATCCGGACCCGTCGACGTGGAACCTGAATTTATTTTTTGATAGCAAAAGCCCGGTTACTGCCGCCCCCTCCGTCGCGACGGATGGGGAGCGGGCCTGGCTGTATTTTGGCACGGGGCGTTTCATGTCTGCCAAGGAGGATAAGGCAATTACCTGGTCTCATCCTGATGGAACATGGTCTTTGGGGCTGAAAGAGATGTATGACGAAAATGGTGTTATGGATCTCTACAAAAGAAATGGCGGGATGCTGGTTGATGTTAGTAATGTTTGGGTCGAAAACTCCACAGGGAAACTTTCTGAGCCGCTAAAGGCCAAAAATGCAGATACCTTGGCTGAGGTTAATCTCGCCGCCCAGACCTTCCTGGAACTGAACGACGAGATTGGTGCAGTGGATGGCTCTGGTCTGGATGAATATCATGGCTGGAAGATCAAGCTGGAGGAGGGCGAGCGAGTTGTTGGTCAGCCCGCAATTTTGGGGGATATTGTGACCTATACCTCTTATATCCCTTCAGCCGATCCCTGTATACCTCAGGGCGATAGTTATCTGTGGGCATTATATTATCGGACTGGCACCGCCTATATGTACTCTGTTATTGGCTTGGAGAACGATGGCACCTACGATAGGGTCTTACGGAGAGTTTATCTCGGCAAGGGGCTTTCGACCACGCCGAATATCCACTCTGGATCGAGTGATGGTACCACAGCTTTTGTCCAGAGTAGTACCGGTGCTATTATCAGCATCAAGCAGGAGAATCCCGGAGTTGTCAAGAGCGGGATGCGGTCTTGGCGAGAGCTGAGCAATTGATGGTGACAGGTCTGGCAATGGGGCTCGGCCGGGGTCCGAAAGGGCCGGGTGGCCCGGGGGGTACGGCATTATTAACGGTTAATAAACGGAAAAGGTTGGCAAATGAAGAGGTTATTTAACGCAGAATCAAGCTGTGACGGCTTTACCCTGATCGAAGTTATGATCGTTGTGGCTATTATCGGGATCCTGGCGGCTGTAGCGGCCCCGGCCTACTTCAATCATGTCATGCGGAGTCGGCAGGCTCTGGCCGTTTACGAATTAATGGCCATCAATGCTTCCCAGGAGAGGTACTTTGCTGATAATGGCAGATACGCGACCACCTTGGGGGTTTTGGACCAATATGCCAGCGCTGCTGGCCCGGGTTTTTATCAGGGGAAATATTTCAAGTATACACTCGCCAACGGGGTGGTTACCGCGAAGGCAGATCTGGATGGTGATCCTGCCACCGAGACGGAATGGCGGTTAACGGTCGGGGCGATCAATGATAAGCCGCAGCAAGTCAGTTCCAATGAGCAGTTCGGTTGGTCTTCTCTGGCGGCGGTGATGGCAGATTAGGATATATTATGGGCCATTTTTCAGGCCTGTTGCGACCTCCTTTGGTGGTGGCTGCAGCATGGCAATTGGTTAGTCTGGCACGACGGCTTAGCGGTAAGATGGTACGTCTTGATTTGCCGGCAGAGACGCCATGATTGTTATTTGCAGGGTAATGGTCAGGGATTTATAAAAAAATCGTCAGCCACTTTTTTTACCTTTAGCTTTTGCCTTAGTGTTCAGGGGTTGTCTTTTTATAATGTAACCTTGCGGTCATCTGTGACCAAATGGAGATGAAAAAATGGGTTCTATGAAAAAAAGTTTGTTTCTTGTCGCGCTATTCATTTCTTTCCAGCTGCTTTTTTCATCGGCGGGTATCGCTAGAGCCCCACAAAAAAGAGCAGATGTGTTTATTAATGAGAAATACAGCCGACCCATCAGCTACGATCCGAGATGGCTCGACAAGGATTATGTTAGGGGGATTACAGACAAGAATGAACTGAATGCATTATTACGAACTCGGGAAATCTCATACGTTCCGTATCGTATAACCACCTCGGGGGGGGCTTTTTATGTATCGGTGAATACTGTAGTGATGAAAGATGGCATTAGAATTGAAATTGATGATCTTCCGGTGCCATGCACAGCCTATGTTTTCTTTTATGAACAAGCCGACAGAAGCACTCCTGGTGCTGTTAAGATTGTTATTAAAAATGTTGAGGCGGGGGCTGTTTCAGAGTGGACCCGGCCAAAGCCGTAAGAGATGATGGTTGATTCTTTTCTCGGCGAGGGAAGTTGTGCTGTCAGTTAAGATCCTTGCGGATTGTTTATTCTGGTTGGTGGTCGTCACTTCGGGGTATGCGAAGAATGATTGGTGGAGGAGTATAAGGATTACCTGCTCATGGGGTTAATAATGCTATTATCCCTTTGCAGTTAACTTGTTTGCTTAATTTATACGATGAACTATCTGAGCGATCCTAAATACCTTTTTGAACTGTTGGCGCGGGAAGGCTTGATTTCCGGGGAACAGCGGGCAATGCTCCACAAAAAGGCCCCGCAGCAGCGGCAACTCATTATGCGTGAGCTCCGCAAGAAAAGCGGAGCGGCTGGCCGAATCCGTGAACCGGATCTGGTTGAGGTCATTGTCGCTCTGCATCTGGAAATCCCCGGCAATAACCCCCAGCCCCTGACTGAAGAAATGATCATGCGGGTAGTGGCTAAGGACCTGGGGTTACCGTTCAAGAAAATTGATCCACTGGAGCTTGATCTGGAGATAGTCACCAAGACCATTCCCAAGAATTATGCGATTAAGCATCTGATGCTGCCGTTTGCCCTGAAGAACGGCATTCATGAGATCGCCCTGTATGATCCGGTTAAACTTGAGGTCCTTGCTGAAATTGAGCGGGCTAACAAGATAAATATTAAGCCCTATCTTTGCACTCGAGGCGATATAAGCCGCTTACTGGCCGAATTTTTCGGCTTTCAGAGCTCCATCTCGGCGGCTGAGAATCATCTGGCCAAACCGATGGTCGATCTTGGTAATCTGGAGCAGTATGTCAAGATCAATCGTGCCGGCGAGATTAATTCTTCCGATCATCATATCACCACCGCGGTTGATCATTTTTTTACCTATGCCTTCGATCAGCGGGCCAGTGATATCCATATTGAGCCGAAGCGCCATAAGAGCCTGGTCCGGTTGCGCATTGATGGCGTGCTGCATACTATTTACACTTTGCCGATGGCGGTGCATTCGGCGATTATTTCCCGAATAAAGACCCTGTCCCGGATGGATATCGCCGAAAGAAGGCGGCCCCAGGACGGGCGCATCAAGGTAGATCACGAAGACAAGGAGGCCGAGATCAGGGTCTCTACCGTGCCGGTGGCTTTCGGTGAAAAGGTGGTGATGCGTATCCTTGATTCTGATGTGATCTTTCAGGATGTCGCCAAGCTTGGTTTTAACCCTCGTGATTTGGCCGTATATAAACATTTCATGACCAGCCCCCACGGGATCGTTTTGGTGACCGGTCCTACCGGCAGCGGTAAATCAACGACCCTCTATTCAACCCTTAAATTGATCGCCACCTCAGAAAATAATGTGGTTACCATCGAAGACCCGATCGAGATGGTTCACGAGGAATTCAACCAGATTGCTGTGCAGCCCCAGATTGATGTGACCTTCTCGACAATTCTCCGTAATATTCTGCGTCAGGACCCGGACGTTATCATGATCGGTGAGATTCGCGACCTGGATACGGGGATCAACGCAATTCAGGCCGCGCTGACGGGCCATCTGGTTTTTTCGACGTTGCATACCAATGACGCGGTTTCTTCGATTAGCAGGCTTATTGATCTGGGCGCGCAGCCTTTTCTGGTTGGCTCAACTTTGCTTGGTGCCATGGCCCAGCGGCTGGTTCGGACCATCTGTCCGGAATGTCGGGAGTCGGTCAAGGTCGATGCCAAGCTTTTGCGGACTTTCGGACTCCCGGCCGAGGGTGAGGGCGAAATCGAACTGCAGGTCGGCAAGGGATGCAGCAAGTGTCGGCAAACCGGTTTTCTTGGACGTTGCGGCGTGTTTGAGATTTTTCCAGTCTCCGCTGAAATTAATCGCATGATTTGTGCAGGGACATCCGAAGCTGAGATTCGTAAGCAGGCAATCAAGGAAGGGATGACCACGCTCAAAGATGATGCCTGGCAGAAGGTCAAAGATGGGATCACCACTTACCAGGAAGCGGCTCGGGTCACCGGCATAAGCTGACCGCCATCCTTGCCCTTTGCAAAACCGTTGTGAATGATTATAATGTAAGACTGATCGGGTAATTCCCCTTGCGTTTGCAGTGACGGAGCGGCAGGGGTTTTTTGTTTTAATTGAGAAGGAGAACCAGAGAAATTGTCCGGCAAGGTAGTAGCGACAAACAAGAAGGCCTATCACGATTATTTTATCGAGGCCACTCTTGAGGCCGGGATGGTCTTAAAGGGGGCGGAGGTCAAATCGTTGCGGGCCGGCAAGGCCAACCTCAAGGACGGTTTTGCCAAGATCAATAATGGCGAGATTTTTTTATATAACGTTCATATCTCGCCCTATACCCATGCCAGCTATGACGCTCCTGACGCAGAACGGGTCAGAAAGCTGCTCCTCAAAAAGCGGGAGATTAAAAAGCTGACCGGCAAAATTCAGGAAAGATCATTTTCTCTGATCCCCCTGAAGATCTATTTTATCGGGAGTGGCAAGGCCAAGGTTGAACTAGGCCTGGGTCGCGGTAAAAAGAACTACGATAAACGAGCTACTCTCCAGAAGAAGGATTCAGATCGGGATCTGGCGAGAGAGATGAGTAGATATAAATAGAGGTTGGTGCAGTTAAGTTTTCTTAATTAGGTATCCTTAAATTTTTAATTTTAATCATGGGGGCGAAACGGATTCGACGGGGACATATAAGCTTGGGCTGCGTGCCGAGTTCTGATAACTCGTTAAACTGTCAGAAATAAACATAATCGCAGACGATTATGCATATGCTGTAGCAGCGTAAATGCTACCGTTCACCATAACCCCTTTCCGCGGGGTTTTGACTGGACGTCGCTAATGCGGAATAGCTTCTCGGCTGTACCTGCCGGCTGAAGAGCGAAACTTTAGTAGGATAGTGTCGGAAATTCTTGTCCTGGAGATGCTCTGACACGATAAACCAATGTTTTTACAGGACTACGCATGTAGACGCCTACAGGGGAGTGTTTTCGGACGCGGGTTCGACTCCCGCCGCCTCCACCATCACCTGGACGAAATCATCATCTATTATGGTCATAATGGGTGGTGATTTCGCATTTTTTCTATTTGAAGAGTAGCGAAATCCGGTTTTTCTCGTCCTTTCTGCTGCAACTCTGGAGTATATTAAAAACCATTACTACTACCTGGCAATACGATTTTTGGGTTGTTTGGTAGCGTAATCGTCCTGATGGGCAATGAAAGGATGACTGCTTGTCTTGTTAGCTCCTCTATGCCAAATTTATCTGCCGAGATGTTGGGGAAATCATGAAGATGAAAATTTTACTTTTCTTTATTGTCGTGGCCTTATCGGCCCCGGTTAATTCATTTGGAGTTGAGGGACAGTGTGTGGAAGGTGACTGCCAGAATGGGCAGGGCACCTGGATGTTTCCTAACGGGTCTAAATTTGTTGGCGGTTGGCAGGAAGGTAAACGACACGGCCAGGTAATCTGGGTTTCGGCTGAAGGAGAAAAAGACGTTCGTGAGTATAAAAATGGGGTAAGGCAGGGGAAGTGTGTGGAGGGCGACTGCCTGAATGGGATAGGTCTGATCATCTATCCTGATCAATCCCTGTATGGCGGGTCATTCATGGATGGGCAGAGACAGGGTCAGGGCCGCTGGTCACAGCCTGGCGGCTCTAAATATGATGGATCCTGGCAAAATGATAAAATCCAGGGCGCTGGTACCTTGACCTATGCCAATGGTTCAAAATATGTCGGCGGCGTAGATGATGGCAGGCAGCATGGCCAGGGGACCTATACCTTTTCTGACGGCAGCAGTTATGTCGGTAAATGGGAGTATGGACAGCAGCAGGGCAATGGCCAGGGGACCCTGCTGAATAGTGATGAGTCCAAATATGTCGGGGGTATAAGAGATGGGAAGCCCAATGGTCAAGGAAGGTTTAGCCATCCCGATGGCAGTGAATATGAAGGAGAGTGGCAGAACGGGGTGTACCAGGGGCAGGGTAAATATACCTTTGCTGACGGGGCTGAATATGAGGGGGAGTTTAAGGAGGGAGAATTCCACGGCCATGGTTCTTTGACAACCGGTGAAGGCAGCACCTATAGCGGGGGGCATAAAAACGGTAAGCCGGACGGGCAAGGGACGTATCAGTATGCAAATGGCGCCAGGTATGTGGGAGAATACAAGGAGGGAAAATGCCATGGTTGGGGAATATATGGCTATCCCGATGGTAAGGAGTATGTGGGCGAATGGCAAAACGGTAAACCGGACGGGCAAGGCACGTTTACATATGCTGATGGCAGTAAGTATGTAGGTGAATGGCGGGATGGCCAAAAGAATGGCCAGGGGGCTATGGTTAAAGACGGTGTCAGTGTTCTGGCTGGCGTGTGGTTGGCAGGTGTTTTTAGCGGGGATCAATAAACGCTTGCTGCCAATTATTTGACGATGCTGAGCTGCTGTCATTATGAGTTTAAAGGTTTTTCCCATGTGTCAAAAGATAATACGGCTTAAAACCAAGGTTTGGTTGGCGGCAGTAATTTTATCAAGAGGTTGTTCTTAAGTTATGGCGTTAATAGATTTGCAGGATATATCCCTCGCCTTCGGCGGGGCACCATTGTTTAACGGGATCAGTCTGCAGATTGAGGCCGGTGAGCGGGTCTGTCTGATAGGGCGGAACGGTGAGGGTAAATCTACCCTGATGAAATTGATCGCCGGAGAGATTGACTCAGATAGCGGCAAGATATTCAGGCAGCAGGGGCTGGTGATTGCCCGCCTGCGCCAGGAGGTGCCCAGTCATATTTCCGGTAGTATCTATGATGTGGTGGCCGGCGGAATTGGCGAGTTGCTGGAGTTGTTGGCCAGACACCACGCAGTCATCAATCGTTTGGCTGACGGCCACGACGCCGAGTTACTTGACGAGCTGGCGGCGGTGGAGCAGGAAATGGCTACGGCTGATGCCTGGCAGGCCGAGCAGAGGATCGAGTCGGTGTTGTCCCGCCTGCAACTTGATGCCGAGCAGGAGTTCGCCAGCCTCTCCGGCGGGATGAAAAGGCGGGTCTTGCTGGCCCGGGCTCTGGTCAATGATCCTGATCTGTTACTTCTCGATGAACCAACCAACCATCTCGATCTGGCGGCAATTTCCTGGCTGGAGGAATTCCTCTTGTCCTGCAAGTGCGCCCTTCTCTTTGTGACCCATGATCGGCAGTTACTTAAAAAAATTGCCACCAGAATTATTGATTTGGAGCGGGGCCTTGTGACGAGCTGGCCTGGTGATTATGCCACTTATCTCAGGCGTAAAGAGGATATGTTGGCCGAGGAGGTTGTTCATAATGCCCGTTTCGACAAGAAATTAGCTCAGGAAGAGGTTTGGATCCGCAAAGGGATCAAGGCGCGACGAACCCGTAATGAAGGGCGGGTCAGGGAGTTGCTGGAGTTGCGGCGCAGTCGTCAGGCCCGGCGCGAGCAGCTTGGTAAGGTCCGGATGGATATCACTGCGGCGGGTAAGTCCGGCAAACTGGTGGCAGCTTTGAAAAAGGTCAGCTTTCGCTACGAGGACAGGCCGGTAATTGAGGCTTTTTCCACCACCTTAATCCGGGGGGATAAGATTGGCATTATCGGGCCCAACGGCGCTGGCAAGACCACCCTGTTACGGCTTATGCTGGGCGATCTTGACCCTGATAATGGCGAGATAAGGCTCGGCACCAACTTGCAACCGGTCTATTTTGATCAACAGCGCGCCCAGCTTGATCCGGACAAGACTGTGCTTGAGAATCTCGGCGATGGCGGTGACAGCATCGAAATCAACGGTCGGCAGCGCCATATTATCGGCTACCTGGGAGATTTCCTCTTCACTCCGGACCGGGTGCGCTCTCCGGTCAGGATTCTTTCCGGCGGTGAGCGGAACCGTCTGTTACTCGCCAAACTTTTTGCCAAGCCGTCCAATGTTCTGGTGCTTGACGAGCCGACCAATGATCTCGATATGGAGACTTTGGAGCTTCTTGAGGAGCTTTTGATGGAATACAAGGGCACGGTCCTGCTGGTCAGTCATGATCGGGCCTTTCTAAATAATGTGGTGACCAGCACCATCGTTTTTGAAGGCGAGGGCCGGCTTCAGGAGTATGTTGGCGGCTATGATGATTGGTTGCAGCAGCGTCCGGTTGTGCCAGAGGGCAAAGCGGTAAAACAAGAATCTGAAAAGGAGCAAACGCCAACCAACTCAATACCACCCCGTAAACTTACTTTCAAGGAAGCCAAGGAGTTGGAAGTTTTACCGGCAAAGATCGAAGAGATGGAAGTTGAACAACAAGAGCTCTACGAGACCATGGCCGATCAGAATTTATATCAGGGTGATGGCGCCGCTGTTGCACAAGCCAAGAACCGTCTCGAAGAACTTGAGGGCTTGCTGGCGGTAGCTTATCATTGTTGGGAGGAGCTTGAGGCTTGTCAGGAAGCATATCTATCTTTTAAAAAGCAATAGTCAGTCACCGGGAGGGGTTACGTATGTTGGCCGTTATAAGAAATATCATTGAGGGCAAGAGCGGTAAAGGCAAGGAAAGCATCGAAGATCTCGAGCAGAAAAAGCATGTCGCGGCCGGAGTGCTGCTTTTGGAGGCAGCCCATATTGACAATGAATGCACTGCAGAAGAGATGGAGCATATTGTCGCAACCCTCAGAGCCAAGTTTGATCTGTCTGATAATTGTGTCGCCGAGCTGCTCGAACTGGCCCATAATGGCAGGGAAGAGGCCATTGACCTCTGGCAGTTTACCAATCATGTAAACCGGCATTTCTCACCGGCAGAAAAATTAGCGGTAATGGAAGATGTTTGGCGGATAGTCTTTTTAGACGGGCAACTGGAAAAACATGAAGATCATTATGCCCATAAACTTGCCAACCTCCTCCGCCTGAGCCATAAACAGATGATCGATGCCAAGCTGAGGGCCCGGGATCAAATGGCAGGGTAGTCTAGAGTATAGTGATTCTGGTCAGATATACGGTGAAACCTCAGGGGGGTAGCGTGATCAGTTGAGTTGATTTTTCGTCCTAAGTCTCTATTTGATCAAAGCCCTGGGTTGTGTCTTATTCCAGCATCTTGCCGCCTATGAAATTATCGTTGATATGTTTGACCTGGCAGGTCCGATTGATCTTGCCTTTGGCGTTGCTGCTGTCCAACCTGAAACTCAGCAGGACAAAGTCACCAGCATTTATCCCGTGGTCGTCCAGCACGATGAAGCCAATCCCCCCTTTTGATAGGTCAATTATCCTGCAGTTGGGTTTTTCCGGGTCGGACTGGATGCTCTCCCAATGGATATCGGCGCGAGCCTTTTTCTCTTCCTTCCAGTTGGCGATGATCTCGTAAAAGCCCGGGAAATCCACTTGCTTGCGTGTTTTGTCGCGAAATTCGACTTCCACTAAAAAAACATTTTTACAGCTGCATTTTACTTTGAGGTGGTGCTTGGCGCCCAGGGCGGATATTGACACTTTGGTAATCTTTTGGCAGCTTGGGCAATTTATGTCGGCACTATTCCTCTGGTCATCAATGTAGGTCTTGGTTGTATCCATTATTTGCCCCTGATGTTTTTATGGAAAGTGGTACGATAAGTCATAGCAGAGAGAAAGTCCTGATTTTATTCTGTGTTAAGTGCATCTTGCCCGTAGGAACATCTTAGACTAGATTGACTAGTAGATTCAAGTCCCAAGTGCAACAGTAGGAACCAACCGATTGACTGCAATTCAGACTGGATTTGGGTCAAGGACCTCTGTCTGGCCTCTTCCTGAGTTTCTCCTGACCTTCAGCTGTCTCACTTGATGGTGGATATACCCTCCATCTCCATTGTAACTTGACCGTCGAGGGTCGTTAACTGACATGTGGTGTTTTAGCACTATTGAGATGGATCACTGCTGGTCTCAAGATCCACTAGTTCTGTTCCCCGTACGACGAATTATAGCTCCCCGATTAAGCTAATGCCCTGAGTTGGGAACACCTAAATTTTTCAGCCTGAGTCGGGCTTCACTGTTGCCAGGATTTCTGGACAGGATCCGCTGATATTCCCGGCGCGCTTCAAGTTTCCTGCCCATCTGCAGGTAGGCATCACCCAGGATGATTCTGACTCCGGTGGTGCCTGGCAGGGCTTTGATTCCTTTGTTGACCGCAGCTAGGGCCAGATCGTATTTACGTTCCCGGTAATAGTAATTAAAGATCTCTCTGATATGCCACGGTTTGAGGTCCTCTGCCTTGCCCATGAGTTTGACGGCCTGCCGGTACTCCTGCGCCGCTTCGGGAGCGCGGCCGATAGCGGCCAGGAAAGAGGCAAGTTTTATTTGGGGATAAATGCTAGAAGGGGCCAGGAATACCGCAAGTCGGAAGGCGGTCTCTGCTTCCGTCAGTAATTCGGATTTATGCAAGAGCTTACCAAGATTGATCCAGCTCAGCTCATCATCTGGAAAACGGGCGACTTCCTGCCGGGTTAACCGTAAGGCATCCTCAACCATCTTTTGGCGCATGTAGTAATTGGCGACCATACGATAGGGTCTTGGCGTAATCTCTTGGTTGTTTTTCAGCATGGACTCAATCTGACGGAAGACCTCGGTTGTTTCATCCAGGCGGCCAATTTGTTCCAGAAAACGAGCCAGGGTCAGCCTGGATTTAATCCCGTCCGGCAAGATTTCATGTAATTCCGCCCCGTTAAAGCCGGCTGCCGTCAGTATAGCTAATTGGCCGGTTAGTTGGCGTGGGTTCAGGGTTAATCCGGCCTGCAATTGCTTGAAGCCTCTAGCTGGTTTCTTCTGGCCGATCAGCCAGTTGCCGTACTGCAGATGAAATTCAGGGGTTATCGGGTTTACTATGGTTGCGGCACGAATCAGCGGCTCAGGGTCGACCCCGGTTTTAACAGTGCTCAAGAAGATACCGTACCGTTGCAGGTACTCACCTTTGAGCGGGGCAAGTTCGATGGCGTAACGATATGCTGTAGAGGCGGATTCATTGTTGTGCAGGAATGACTCGATATTGGCCTGCAGGTAGAAATTCCTAGCCGCCAGCGGGTCGAGCTGTACCGCCAGATCGGCTCGGGTTTTTATGGCCAGCAGTTTTTCTCCGGGAATATTTGTATTCAGAGAGATATGTCTGACGGCATTAAAATGACCGGTTGCTATCATGGCCCGGATGTTGTGTAAGAGCCCGGCCAAAAGTAACAGGGTGACGACCATGATTGGGACCAGTAGCTTTTTCCCGGTGGAGTCATACGTTGCTAACAGTGATTTCCTACCTGTATGCCGCTTGCTTACCGCGCCGGAGACCAGCAGACCGCAGATAGTGAAGAAGTAAAGCCCGTTTGCGCCGTTATAAAGATTAAAGTCCGTTAGGCTGTGCAGGAAGATCGCGATCATCCCGGTCAGAGAGGCGCCCCACAGGTAAACGGCAAATTGGTCATGGCGGTTATGAACCATCTGGCTTGTTGATCTGATTAGCCTGAACAGGAACCCCCCGAGCAGGAGTATGCCGATCAGGCCGGTGGTAGCCAGCAGTTCGAGGTAATCGTTGTGGGCATGATCAATTATCCAGTTGCCAAAACTAAAGGTCTGGTATCTGGGGAATACTGCTTTAAAAGATCCGGCCCCGCTGCCGGTCAGTAGAAAATCTTTGATCATTGACAGAGTATCCTGCCAGATCAGGAAGCGGCTATCATAGATTCCATCAGCGGTTTTGATTTTCAGGAATCGTTCAATGATCGGTTCCCAGCCGAACCAACCAGCGAAGATCAGAGTGGCGGTAGGCACCAGGATAAAGAACAAACCTTGGCTACTAATCTGTTTCATGCGGCCCAGGATGAGAGTCAAACAGAACAGGGAAAGGCAGAGGCTGATTATGCCACCTCTGGAGAGACTGACGAAGATCGAAGTGGCAATGACGGTGGCGGCAACGCCAGCAAGCGTATGAGAGGTCAGCTGCGGGTTGCTGAAAAAATTGATAAATCTCTCTCTGAAAGAGAGCAGAACTTCTCTGGCGGGCCTGCTCCAGAGGAATAGGCAGAGGGCCAGAGGGAAGATCATTTCCATATAACCGGCAAAGTGATTGCGGTAGACATAAGGACCCATCGCGGTATTGTTTGGTGCGGCCCGGAACCAGTAGATAAGGCTGTTTGCCGTAACTTTCTGGGCGATCGCCTGTACGGCTATCAAGGCGCCGGTATATACCAAGATGCGTAGTGTTGTTTTAAGCCGCCGGCGTTTGGAGCCGAACTGAATAGTTAGAAAATAGATAGCGGCATAGGCCGAGAAGCGGAAAAATTCGCCAAGGGTGGCCTTCTTGTCAATGGTAATTGATAGCCATCCAAGGGGCTTAATCAGGCCAATAGTGCTCTCGTATAGTTCATATGTGGCTGGGGAGATAAGCCGGACAACTGATCCCGGTAGCGGCAGTAATTGGAGGAGGAAGAAACCTGGCAGTAGCAGGATAAAGAGCAGACCTGGCGTTTCCAGTAGGGGCCGGCGGCGGTGACGATATCTGCTTAATAAAAATAGGAGAGCGGCTGCAAACACCGTGCTTTCCATGAAAGTCAGGGACCAGGGTTCGCAGGTGCCGAAGGCCAGGGGGGCAACAATGAGGGCCAGGAGATAGAGAAAGAATGAGGCCTTAGTCATTGATATCATGCCCTGCCAAGACGGCTTGCGGGTTGGCATAAACAAGGCGTTGTGCCTCCCTGTTGCCGATCAGTTTGCTGGCAATTTTCAAGCCCTTAGACAGTACCGGTCGTCTGAAATCGGCTCCATGACTGTCTGTGGCGAGGAAATGCACAAGTCCTTTTTTTAAAAGGTAGCGGGCGCATTTTTCCGGGCCGGGTCCGAAACTGCCGGTCAGGCTCCCTGCCGTGAGCTGAACATAGACCTGCCCGGTAAGCAGGTTTGCCAGGCGCTGCGGACTGTCAATAACGCTGGGGATCCGTTCCGGGTGGGCAATGATAGGCTTGAAACCGTTTACCCGTAGGTTGAAAATAGCCTGGTCGGCTTCTGCCGGCAAGTGAGTCAGGGGGAACTCGATCAGTACATAGCGGCTGGAGTAGATGGTTCGGGCCTTTAATTGAGTCGGGTTAGCCATGGCATAAACTTCGGCGCCGGGTAGGATCTTCAGTTGGCATCCCTTGTCCTGCAGGGTGTCATTCAGGTCCTGGCATCCGGTGA
>DAOVJK010000347.1 GCA_030673265.1 Pseudomonadota bacterium
AAGACCCTGATCAAGACGGCCCATGTTTACCATTTGATGCAAAACGGACCCAGATTCGGCCTGCCGGAAATGGCCCGCCAGCCGGTTGATTTTAAAAACGTGGCCGACCGGATTCGCTCGGTGGTCGCAAAAATCCAACACCATGATTCGGTGGAGCGTTTCTGTAAACTCGGTGCTAAAATAGAATTCGGTGCACCGCGCTTCACCGATGAACATACCGTCGATCTGGACGGCCAAAGGATCACCGCCGGGAAATGGCTACTGGCAACCGGTTCTTCGCCGGCCATCCCACCGGTCGATGGCCTCGACCAGATCCCCTATCTGACCAATAAGGAGCTCTTCTACCTGGACAGGCTGCCGGAATCGTTAATTATTCTCGGGGCCGGGCCAATCGCCATTGAGATGGCCCAGGCCTTCTGCCGTCTCGGCTCCAGGGTTACCGTGATCCAGCGCAACACCCAGATCCTCAGCAAAGAAGACCAGGACATGGCGGATCTGGTCATGGGTGTCCTGCAGCGGGAGGGGGTCACTTTCCACCTGGGCTGCAAAATGCTTCGGGCCCGTAATCTGGGCAACAGCCGGGAAATCACCATTCAAACCAAGGATGGCAAGGAACTGGCGATTACCGGCGCCGAAATCCTGGTCGCCCTGGGTCGCAAGGTTAATGTCGAAGGTCTCGGCCTGGCGGAGATAGGCGTCGATTTTGATCGCAAAGGCATCAAGGTTGACAAAAGGTTAAGAACCAGTCAGAAACACATCTACGGTGCCGGCGATGTGATCGGCGGCTACCAGTTCACCCACGCCGCCGGCTACGAGGGCGGAATCGTGATCAGCAACGCCATTTTCCACCTGCCCCGCAAAGTTGATTACACTTGGATGCCCTGGTGCACCTATACCGGGCCGGAACTGGCCAGCATCGGTATGAACGAGAAAATGGCCCAGGCCGCAGGTGTAGAATACCAGCTCTGGACCGAGAACTTTGCTGACAATGACCGGAGTCTGGCCGAAGGAGAGGAAACCGGCCAGATCAAGTTGTTGCTCGGCAGGAACAATAAACCCATCGGCGTCCAGATTATCGGACTCCACGCCGGAGAGCTTCTGGGGCAATGGGTGGCGGCATTAAACGGCAAAGTCAAACTTTCCAGGCTGGCCGGGGCCATCCACCCCTACCCGACCCTGACCGAAATCAATAAAAGAGTAGTGGGTTCAACCTTTTCAGAAAAGATCTTTTCCGATCGGGTCAGGAAGATCTTGAAGTTCCTGTTCCGCTTCAGAGGAAGAGCTTGCGGGCCATAGTCGTTAACACAGTGCTGCTGATATTTTTGCACAATTAACCTTATTTTTATGCCGGCTAAAAAAAGTCCCACCGGGCCTCATCCTAACAATCAATTTAAATTCAGGCACTTATGACCTCGGTCCTCTGGCTTTCACATCTTTTTCTCAATTGCAAACAAAGCCTTTACAACCGCCGATTTTTTGTTTTTTATAACCTGACTTATTTCAGCTGTTAACGCATACCAACCCGGACAGACAATAACAATGAGCAGCCAGATAAATTCATGCATCGAAAAGCTTGTTAAACTACGGATCCCAGCCGACAAGAACAAATGGGGCAAAAGCAGCAATTTTCGCTCCCCCTGCAAGCCTTTATTGATCCTTGCAGTGATTGACATGACAGCCAATGGCTCTCTACATGATAACTTCATCGAGCCATCCTTCGAACTTGCGGCAACCTACAATCGATATTGGCAGACCATAGCCCCACCGGATCTTGACAGCGAACTAGCCACTACTTTCCTGGATCTTGAAGATGACGGATTCTGGGCCACAACCAGCCAGGAAGTTGATCCCAGTCAACCGATCACCACCATGAGGAATCTCCAGAAAAGCTATATCGGCGCAAAAATCGATGCAGACATCTTTCCTCTGCTCAGCATCGGCTATTCCAGGAAAAAACTACGGGAAGCCCTAATCTCGACCTATTTCACCCCTGACATCCGCCCTGCTCTTCTCGATGTGGCGTTGATAAATCATGGCGCTGCGATTTACAGCAAGGAATTATTGAGCGGCGCCCCGGTCCCGAGCATCAAGACAGGTAGAGGGGCAGAAATTAATGAAAGAATTTCCGAACTGGGTTTCAATTCGGCACTCGTCGAGTTGTACGACCACCGATGTGCAATCTGCGGCATTAAACTGATGACACCTGAAGGTCATTCCGCCGTTAATGCGACCCATATCATCCCCCGGCATATCAGCAGGGACGACCACCCTAGTAACGGCTTGGCTTTATGCAAAATTTGCGGCTGGTCCTTCGATAATGGCCTGCTTGGCATAGGCAAGAAAAATGAGGTTATAATCCCGACTGCCATAAGACTGAACGGCAATCTGCCGGGACACCTGCTGATATTCAAAGACCGAGTCATTGCCAAAACCAAACAGGAATCATTCAGACCATCCCAGGAAAACCTCAGATGGCACCGGGAAAAAATCCTCCGAAATTAAGCACTGAGAAAAAGGCAATTTGACCTTATCTGCAGTTTGTTTTTTGAAAAAAAGGGGGGGGGGGCAAGAGGGGTCACCCATTAAAAGGCCCTTGTCAAGAGATAGACTTCTTCCTTGTGATGGGAAA
>DAOVJK010000214.1 GCA_030673265.1 Pseudomonadota bacterium
CGCCTCGGATGCCGGGAAATCCACAAGAAGTCCCTGAAGAAGCCCCTTGCCGCGAATTTCCTTAATAGATGGAAATTCTTCTGCAAGTCCCTTAAGGCACGAATGCAGATAATTCCCCTTTTGTGTCACATCTCTCAGAAAATTACTGTCGCTGATAATATCAAACACCCCGCATGCCACACCGGTCACAAAATGATTGCCGCCGAATGTGGATGCATGCTCACCGGGTTTGATCTGTGGAACGACACGTGATCCCGCAACAACAGCGCCTATTGGTAATCCCCCTGCGAGAGGTTTTGCCAGTGTCATCAGATCTGGTATTATGCCATAATGCTCGTGGGCGTAAAGTTTACCGGTTGAGGAAAAAACCATCTGTATTTTTGCGCCTGTTTCCGCCTCATAGGTAGCAACGATCTTCTCCATTGCCCCCATGAAGTTGGCGGCAACCGCGACCATCGGGGCCGCATTCTCCTCTGCGCCAAGAGGTGTGGCAGATAATGCCAGCAATAAAAACGCTATTTTTACGGCAATGGTTTTCATGTTTTTTTTGCCAATCCATCCTGCGACAGGCCTGTTTCCTTTGCCAGAAATTCATAGAGCCTGTCCATGACGGTCCGGAAATGTTTGATCGCTTGTTTACCGGCCACGGTAAGTTTCGTACCGCCGCCGCCCTTGCCGCCGGCGGCTGTTTTAATCAACGGTTCGGGAGCCTGGCGGTTCATGGAATCAACCAGATCCCAGGCATGTTTATAAGACATCTCCATTGATCTAGCGGCCTTGGAGATGGAACCAAACTCATTAATTCTCTCCAGAAGCACCACCCGGCCATAGCCAAGAAAGGTGCCTTCTTCGCCCTCAAGCCAGATGCGGGCTTTCCACTTGTAGGCCGCCTTACGGTTGACGATATTTTTGCCTTTATTTATTTCATTCATAATTCGTTATATACATAAGAATATAACGCAACAACAAGATATTTTTATATTTATTAGTTAAGGTCCCGCTTTTTCTACAACGTTATCTTGGCAATCGGCCCTACATAGATGACCGGCTCGATCCCCAGTTTTTTCAGTTCTGCGGCCGGCCTGGCGCCGATTCGGTTACAATAGAGCCGATCGCAGTCGGTTAATTTGCTGCTAATCGCCTCAAATTTATAGCTATTGAATTCATGACTCTTATCCCCGTCCGAAAAAGCCGCGACAACCCTGATGTCCAGAAACATCGGGCTGGCGCCGTCAATCTTATAGATCAGGAAACGCTCGGCCCGGCCGAAGTGCTCATCGACATTGATCATGTCTGTGGAAACTATCGCTACCTGCATCCCATCTTCTCCTTTTAATTATCACTTTGAAAATTCCTGCCACCCAGATGATAAAGTCAAAATGTTTCACCAGTCACGGGGCCGCAGAGCCAAGGAAGCAGGGGGCGGCCATATCGGGGGATGCCGCCCCCCTGATGACGCCGGTGGTTCAACTCCTCAGCGGCTGAAATCAGCCGCAACCACTGCCGGTCCCGGAACAACCGCCCTCGGCGCAGGATTCCCGGCGCCCCTTGTAGGCATTGACATCCTGACCTGCATAAATGGCCCCTAAACCCTCTTCGATAAAACCATTCATCACTGCTACCTTAACGCCCGACTCTTTCAGCAGGGTTTCAGGGGTCTCGCCGATGCTGCTGGTCAAAAGAGCCCGACAATCCCCGAGAAGTCTGGTCAGGGCGGTCCAGCGCCTAACCCCTCCGCCTGCCTTGGGGGCCTGCCGTTCAGCAACCAGCCGGAAACCGTCCCCCGCCTGTTCCCAGATCTGCAGTTGGTTGGCTTCACCGAGATGCTGGTTGACCAGCACCCCCTCGTTGGTGCAGACCGCCACATAGGGCCGGGTAATGCCCTCGACCTTGGGCAGGGTAGCGCAGGCCGACAGGCAGCTCCGGAATTCTTCGGTCTTGTCGTCATCGAGCAGGCCCACCGCATCGGCCCGGCACCTTGTACAGTGCCGCATCTGGGGCAGGTATTTTTCGGCCATATTGCGAATCTCGGCCATCTGTTTTTTGCCTGGCTGGGGCAGTTCGCCGAAGGGGGTGCCGACGTTGGGAAACATCGCCATGCAGTTAAGGAGATCGACCCCCAGCTCCTTCATCTTGGCGGCAATCGGCTCGACATGATAATCGTTGATGCCGGGGATGATGATGGTATTGATCTTGACCGTAATGCCATGTTTCTTGAGTTTGGCAATGGCGGCCAGCTGTCTTTCCAGCAATAATTGCGCGCCCTGCACCCCGTGATAAACGATCTTGCCGTCCTGGACGAACTTGTAAATTTTTGCCCCGATCTCCGAATCGACCGCGTTGACCGTGATGGTCACATGGGAAACGTTCAGTTGGGCCAGCTCCTCAATATAAGGGCCGATCGCCAGGCCATTTGAGGCCAGGCAAAGAATGGTCTCCGGGAATCTTTCATTGATCAGCCGCATGGTGGTCATGGTCTCTTCCGGATTGGCAAAAGGGTCCCCAGGTCCGGCAATGCCGGCCACCGAGATCCGCGGCTCTTTCTCAAGGACCTTCTCCATGTAAACCAGGGCCTGATCAGGCGAAAGAATGGTACTGGTCACTCCGGGCCGCGACTCGTTGACGCAGTCGTATTTGCGGTTACAGAAGTTGCATTGGATATTACATTTCGGCGCCACCGGCAGATGAACCCGGCCGAACTGACCCTTGACCTTGGCATTGAAACATGGGTGTTTGTAAAAGCGATCGGCTGCGGCCACAGCTGCTTTGTTATCGATCTTCCTGCATACAGAAGTATTGCGAAAAGAACTCTGCCGCGCGTCTGCACCAGCCTCCAATCGCTTTCCCTTGTGGGATGAGATGGATTTACCGGCAGTTCCATATGCCACTTCTTCGCTTGGCCAAATTTCCGAGGTTGTCATGGTAGTTATCCTTTGTCTGAATTATTCTCAGGCTGCTGATTTTTGTTTATTTCCTCTAAAGCCATTCCGGAGTTCAGCCGGGTTGGGACCGCGAAGACAAATGAGCAGGCGGCGACGAGGCGGTACAATTAGTCCGTCGAGGAGCCGCGCAATTTAGCCGACACTGGTATCAACCCCGCTGGACTCCGGAATTACATGTATGAGTAGCCGACTGGGGAAGCATCCTGCTTCACCTGGATCATGGCATTGACGATCAGGTCGAACAGTTGCTGGGCCCCCTCGTAACCGATATGGAGGATGCGCTGGCCACCGATCCGATCATGGATGGGAAAACCGACCCGGATCAGAGGGATTTCCAGTTTTCGGGCCACCGCATAACCTTTGCTGTGCCCAATAATCAGATCAGGCCCAAGTTCCGCAGCCCGCTCACCGATCTCGTGAAAATCACAATCTTCATAGGTTTCCGGGGCAACTTCGCAAAGACCATCGGTGACGGCAGCCACTGCTTCCTGCAGCCTGCCGCTCTTGCCGCCGGACGCGCAGAGCACCGGCTGGACGCCGATCTCGGCCAGGAAACCGGCCAGTCCGACCACCAGATCCTCTTCACCGTAGAGCACCGCTCTTTTACCAAAGACATACTTGTGGCCATCGACCAGGCTGTCGATCAACCGGCCCCGGCTACCCTGATAGCGCGCCGGGATATCCCTGCCTGACAGCTCCTCAAGGATGGCCATAAAACGGTCGGTAGCCTTAACGCCGATCGGCAGTCCGAGGGAAAAGTTTTTCACCTCAAAGGCTTCTTTAAGAAATGCGCCCGGGGTGGCCCCCTCAATCAAGGTATCGCCAAATTCAATTGTGGCCTTGGCGCCGCTCATCGTGCGGATCTCGTCAAGCGGGGTGCCACCCTCAGGGATCAGCTGATATTCATCCAGGGCCGGCCCGTCTAAAGTATCGGAGATATCCGGCAGGATAGTGGCCGCAATATCAAAGGCACCGGTAATCTCTTTTAGCAGCCGGAGGTCGGCGGCGGAGAGAAACCCCGGCAGGATATTGAGCCGGCCATTGGCCAGGGACTTCCGGCAAATAGTCTTAACTACGCTGGCCACTGCGGCGTGAAATCCTTCCATATGGGTTCCCGAATAGCTCGGGGTCGAGACCTGCACCAGAACCGGCATTTCTTGATCGGCCGGGACCTCTTGCCGGTATTCATAAAGGATCGTGTTGAGATCATCGCCAATGGTCTCGGTCAGACAGGTGGTGGCGATGCCGACCATCCTGGGACGGTACTTGGCGGTGACGTTCTGCAAACCCTGCTTGAGGTTGGCACTGCCGCCGTAAATCGCATTTTTTTCACCAAGCGATGAAGAGGCGATATCGATCGGTTCATTAAAGTGGCTGATGATGTAGCGCCGCATATAGGTGGCGCAACCCTGGGAGCCGTGCAGGTAGGGAACCGTCCCCTCGATGCCGCGAAAGGCCAGGCAGGCCCCCAGCGGTTTGCACAATTTGCAGGCATTGGTCGTAGATGTGTACTTAGGCATATTGGTCATGAGGCTCTCCTTGTCAGTTCTGCGGAGTCACCGCTTGCAGTCGCTTTCCTTGGCACAAGTCGCCAGACCGGACTCATCACGGAACCATAGACCTCCTTGGCAAAGTTCATCATGCCGGTGAAGCCGGCCAGCATCTCTTTTCGTTCATGGTTATGGTCGCAGAAGGCAATCCCGAGTTTATAGGCAATCGGCCGTTCCTTGACGCCGCCGACGAAGATGTCGACCTCCTTCTCCTGCAGAAAGCTAGAGAGCTCAAGGGGGTTGGAGTCGTCGACGATAATGGTGCCGTCGTCGGTGATCTCCTGCAGTTCCTGATAATCTTCGCTGGTGCCGGTCTGGGAGCCGACCATCACCACCTGCATGCCGAGATGCCGGAAGGCCTTGACCAGGGAGAAAGCCTTGAAGGCCCCGCCCACATAGATCGCTGCCTTCTTGCCGGTCAGGGCCGCCCTGTATTTTTTCAGGGTTGGCAGCAGGGCTTCCAGTTCTTCTTTAACGATCTCTTTGGCCCGCTCAAGCATCTCCGGATCTTTGAAATGGTTGGCCACCGCGTAGAGTGATTCGGCCATATCCTCGATCCCGAAATAGGAGACCCGAATCACCGGGGTACCGTATTCTTCTTTCATCATGTTGGCTAAAGTCATGGTCGCCCCGGAGCATTGGACCACGTTCAGGGCCGCGCCATGACAACGTTTGATATCATCGACCCGGCCGTCACCGGTGATGTTGGCCACTACTTCAACGCCCATCCGGTTGAAATAGTCGCGGATCAGCCAGATCTCACCGGCCAGGTTGAAGTCGCCGAGGATATTGATCGAGTACTTGGAGATATTAGAGATATCGCCGGTGCCGACCAGCCGGAACATGGCCTTACAGGCCGCTTCATAACCGGCCCGCTTATTGCCCTTGAACCCTTCGGACTGGACCGGCAACACCGGGATGCCCTTCTCGGTTGCAACCTTCTTACAGACCGCTTCGAGATCATCGCCGATAATGCCGACGATACAGGTCGAGTAAACAAAGGCCGCTTTGGGCTGATACCGGTCAATCAGTTCAATCAGGGCGTCATGGAGTTTCTGCTCACCGCCGAAGATAACGTCCCGTTCCTGGAGATCGGTGGAGAATGAGAGGCGATGGAGTTCCGGTCCCGAGGATAAGGCGCCACGGATATCCCAGGTATAGACCGCGCAGCCGATCGGCCCATGCACCAGATGGACGGCATCGGCGATCGGATAGAGGACCACCCGCGAGCCACAGAACACACAGGCCCGCTGGCTGACGGCCC